>JBBFLK010000010.1 GCA_037479115.1 Anaerohalosphaeraceae bacterium
TACTACATTGACGACTATCCGCTCAAAGTGATGTCAGAAGTATGGACGGATACGGCCGGCTTCAATCCTGAACAAAGATACGTTGTTGAAACGCGCACAAAAGTCATCGAACGCTGCCTCCTGATGGCGACCGACCCCGGGGATTTGGTTTTTGATCCGACGTGCGGCAGCGGTACGACGGCCTACGTGGCCGAGCAGTGGGGCCGGCGCTGGATTACCTGCGACACCTCGCGGGTGGCGCTGGCCATCGCCCGCCAGCGTCTGATGACCGCCGTCTTCGACTACTATGAACTGGCACATCCGGAAGAAGGCGTCGGAAGCGGCTTTATGTACAAGACTGTGCCGCACGTGACGCTCAAGTCCATCGCCAACAACCCGGAGATTGACGGCATCTACGCCCGCATGCACCCGGCCATCGAAAAGGCACTGGCCGACCTCAACGCCTCGCTAAAGGGGCAAAAAATCAAATTCAAGGTTACATCCGGCGGACGCGAGGGGCATTTTGCGGATTTTGCCGCGCCCGATAATGCCACTTTCACAATGCCCTCTGGTCAAATCGTCAAGGTCAACGAACTCGTGGAGTGGGAAGTGCCGTTCGAGTTCCCTGCCGACTGGCCTGAGTCGGCACGGCCGCCGTTTGAGGCCTTTCACCGGGAACGGCGTGCGATGCAGAAGGCGATGGATGAGGCGATTGCCCGGCATGCTGAGCAGGAAACCCTCTATGACCAGCCGTTTGTGGACCGCAAGCGGGTGCGTGTGAGCGGACCTTTTACCGTAGAAGCCGTACCGGCGCCCGCGGTAAAATCTCCGGATGAGCTGCTGGAGGAAAAACCGCAGCCCGGGGATGTCTCTATCGCTCGAAGCGGGGAGACGCTTCGTCAGGCCGAGTGGCGGGATGAACTCTTACGAACCGGCATTCGCGGCAAGGGGGGGCAATACATTTATTTCAGCCGTCTGGAACCGATGCAGGGGTTCCGCTGGATAGCCGCAGAGGGAGAAACCAAGGGAGAGCCGCCCATGCGTGCGGTGGTTTCTTTCGGACCGGAACATGCCCCGCTGGAACAGCGGCAGGTGGCTCAGGCACTTGAGGAGGCACAGATGCTGGTACCCAAGCCCAAACTGGTGGTTTTTGCGGCGTTCCAGTTCGACCCCGAGGCGGCCAAGGATATTGATGAGACCAACTGGCCGGGAGTTACGCTGCTGAAAGTCCAGATGAATGCAGACCTCTTAACCGACGACCTGAAGAAAAAACGGGCCGGCAATGATTCGTTCTGGCTCATTGGACAGCCGGATGTGGAAATTCGACGAAATCCGGACGGACAATATATTGTCGAAGTGCTCGGTTTTGACTACTACAATACAAAAACCGGTCAGATTGAATCCGGCAGCAAAGACAAAATTGCCCTCTGGATGCTCGATACGGATTATGACGGACGGAGTCTTTATCCGCGTCAGGTCTTCTTTCCCCTGGCTGACGACAACGAAGCGTGGGCGAAGCTGGCCCGCAATCTCAAGGCGGAAATCGACCCCGAGCGCATCCGTGCCTACTGGGGCACCGTGTCGCTGCCCTTTGAACCGGGGGAATACAAGCGTATCGCTGTAAAAATCGTGGATGATCGAGGCATCGAGAGCTTAAAGATACTGGAGGTATAAAGATGGGTAAGACCACGATTGACCGGCTGATCATCAACTCGCCCTACGAAGAACCGCAGCACCACTGGCGCTACGAGCGGCAGACACGTATGTTTGAATTGGCGGACGGGCGGCGGCCGGCGGGCTATGTGACAGCCACACCGGATTCAAAATCTTTTGATGATCCGGGGATTTTTGTGGAAATTCCGCTGGTCAACCAGATTCGCCCGCGTGTGAAACAGTGGCGCCAAGCGGGGTACCCGGGTATCACGAGCATTACCAAACGGCTTCTGGAGCATTGGACGAATCCAGAAAACTTTGAACAGCGGCGTTTTTTCTTCTGTCAGCTGGAAGCGGTAGAGACGCTGATTTGGCTTACCGAGGCCCCTGCCTCGGAACGGACAGGGATTGACATTCCCGGCGACGGCGGAAAGTTTCTGCGGCAGTGCTGCAAAATGGCAACCGGTTCAGGAAAAACCATTGTGATGGCTATGGTAATCGCCTGGCATATTCTAAACAAGGTTGCAAATCCTCAGGATGCACGGTTTTCCAAAAACGTGCTGGTGATTGCGCCCGGACTTACAGTCAAGAAGCGGCTGGAAGTGCTGTATCCTTCGGCAGAACACAATTACTATGAAGCATTTGACATTGTCCCGTCGGCGCTGCTGGAAAAACTTCGTCAGGGTCGTGTGCTCGTGCGCAACTGGCATGCCCTGTCGTGGGAAAGCGAGGAGCAAATCAAGAGAAAAAAGGGGGTGGACAAACGCGGCGCTAAAAGTGACGAGGCCTATACCCGCGAGGTACTTGGAGAAATGGCAAATGCTCACAATCTTCTGGTCATCAATGATGAAGCCCATCATGCCTGGCGTGTGAACCCGGAAGCGACCGGCAAATACCTGCGGCAACGAGACCTAAAAGACAGCGCTGAAGAGGCAACTGTTTGGATCGGCGGGCTTGATCGTCTGCATCGTTCCCGCGGTATTTTGAAATGCTATGACTTTACAGCCACCCCCTTTGCTCCATCAGGAGGCCGCAGCGGAGAAGAAACATTGTTCGGCTGGATTGTCAGCGACTTCGGTCTGAACGACGCCATTGAATCCGGACTGGTCAAAACCCCGCGTGTTGTGGTCCGGGATGATGCTGTGCCTGATGCGCAGACGTATAAATCACGACTCTATCACATTTACAATGACCCTGAAGTCCGAGATGACCTAAGCCGTTCCGCCAAACCTGAAGAGCCGCTGCCTGATTTGGTGCTGAATGCATACTATTTGCTGGGATACGACTGGCGTGAGACGTTGAGGGCCTGGCGGGATGCAGGGCATGAGTTGCCGCCGGTGATGATTAGTGTGTGCAATCGTACCGAAACAGCGGCACGGGTAAAACACGCTTTTGAAACCAGACGAATCCACATTGATGAACTGTGCGATCCGGCCCGTATTCTTCATATCGACTCAAAAGTACTGGAAAAAGCAGAAGCCCAAGAGGAAGCCGCCGTTTCAACCGAGTCTGAAAAAAATCCGGATGAGGAAGAAGAAAGAAAGGAGCCCAAATTAAAGAAGAGTGAACAAGCAGAACTGCTGCGTCGCATGGTCGACTCCGTAGGCAAACCTGGGCAGCCGGGGGAAAAGATTCAGAATGTGATTTCCGTGGGGATGCTGTCGGAAGGGTGGGACACCAAAACTGTCACACACATTATGGGCTTGCGGGCTTTTACCAGCCAGCTTCTCTGTGAACAGGTGGTTGGTCGAGGTCTGCGCCGCACTTCCTACGAAATTAATCCGCAAACGGGCTTATATAATCCGGAATATGTCAACATCTTCGGTGTCCCCTTCACTTTTCTTCCGCACGAAGAGGCACAAGACGGACCGCCCAAGCCGCCTGCTCCTAAAACCGCTGTTTATCCTGATCCTGCAAAAGCACAGTATGAAATTCGCTGGCCGAATGTTGTGCGCATCGAACGGGTTTATCAACCCAAACTGACGCTGGATTGGTCCCATGTACGCCCGCTCGAATTGGATGCAACCAAAACAGCAAAAATTGCCGAATTAGCCCCTATTCTCGAAGGCAAACCGGATGTAACAAATATTGCCCGGATTGAGCTGGAGCGTCTGGCAAAAGAATTTCGCACTCAACGGATTATCTTTGAAACAGCCAGAGACGTGTTTGACCAGATGAAACATACATGGAAAGGCGGGAGAGAAATTTTACTGGCCCAGCTGGTAAAACTTATCGAACAATTTATTCGGTCAGACAGGATTTCTATTTTCCCGCCTCTTTTTAGTCAAGATGATTTGTTCCGCCGTCTGATCATCACATTAAACATGTCCCGTGTTGTTCAGCACATTTGGGATTCTATACGGCAGGAAAATACCGAGCGACTTGTGCCTGTGTTTGACCGCGACCATCCGATTCGCTCTACAGGGGAAATGCGTACCTGGTACACAAGCAAACCCTGTGAAAGAACTTTAAAATCCCATATCAACGTGTGCGTTTATGACAGTACATGGGAAGCAACGGATGCATTTGTACTGGACAACAGTGACAAAGTAACGTCCTGGGTCAAAAACGATCATCTTAATTTTGAGATTCTTTATCTTTATAAAGGTATTGTATACAAATACCGCCCAGATTTTCTTATACGACTTGCTGACGGACAGATGCTTGTACTGGAAACAAAAGGAGAAGAATCCGAAAAAGATAAAGTGAAACATCAATATTTAGATGAATGGTGTCAAGCCGTAACCAGCCATGGAGGATTTGGAAGATGGTCATGGTTTGCTGTCAGACGGCCCGGAGAAATCCATGAGATTCTAAATGGTTGAGACCATTTTCTACTCTGTTGCCGTCGCGAAAAAGGGCTTGCAAAGCGAAGCAAATTCACGATACTGGGAAGGAAAGAAAGCAGGAATACAGGAATACAGGAAGACAGGTATACAAGAATACAGGTAGGCAAGGAATCAGGGAAAAATTCGAAATCCGATCCGTCTTCGCTGCGCTTCGACGCGACAAGAAGCAGGAAGACAGGTAATCAGGTGGAAAGGGAAAAAATCCGAAATCCGAAATCCTAAACAAATTCGAAGTACGAAACTCGAAATACGAAACAAATACGAAACACGAAATACGAAATAACAGGAAGACAAGAAGCGATGGCAGCGAAGAGAACGGACAGCGTGGGCAAGCGCGGGCTTTCGATGGCCGCCCGGGCGGTGCATGCGGGGGAGCCGCGAAAGCGGTATGCGGACTCGATCACGACGCCGATTGTGCAGACGTCGACGTTTGTGTTTGCCGACAGCCGGGAGATTGAACGGTACACGCACGGGGGCAAAAAGCGGTACGAATACGGGCGGTACGGGAACCCGACGGCGACGATTGCGGAACGGCGGCTGGCGGATTTGGAGGGGGCCGAGGACTGCGTGGTGTTTTCGTCGGGGATGAGCGCGATTACGACGACGATTCTGTCGCTGGTACAGTCGGGCGACCATATTGTGATTACCGACGACAGCTACAAGAAGACGCTGGAGTTCTGCCGGTCGTACCTGAAGCAGTTCGGGATCGGCTGCACGATTGTGCCGTTCGGGGATTATGGGGCGCTGGAGAAGGCGATTCGGAAGAATACGCGGTTTATCTTTTCGGAGTCGCCGACGAATCCGTATCTGAATATTTTCGATTTGGTGAAGCTGAAGGCGATTGCGCGGCGGCATCGGGTGCTGACGCTGATTGACAGCACGTTTGCGACGCCGCTGAACCAGCGGCCGCTGGAGTTCGGGATTGATTTGGTGCTGCACAGCTGCACGAAGTATCTGGCGGGGCATAATGATATTCTGGCGGGGGCGGTGCTGGGGCGGACGGAGCTGGTGGACAAGATTCGCAACCTGCACAAGTCGATGGGGGGCACGATTGACCCGCACTGCTGCTATCTGCTGCTGCGGGGGCTGAAGACGTTTCCGCTGCGGGTGGCCAAGCAGAACGAGACGGCGCTGAAGGTGGCGCGGTATCTGGAGGGGCATCCGAAGATTCAGCGGGTGTATTATCCGTTTCTGGAGAGCCATCCGCATTATGAGGTGGCCAAAAGCCAGATGAGCGGGGGCGGCGGCGTGGTGACGTTTGAGACGAAGGGGACGCTGCGGTCGGCCAAGCGGTTTCTGGATGCGCTGCGGCTGTGCTATATCGGGCCGAGTCTGGGGGGCGTGGAGACGCTGATTACGCATCCGGCACTGGTCAGCTATTACGACTATTCGCGGAAGGAGCGGTACGAGCTGGGGATAACGGATACGCTGTTTCGGCTGGCGGTGGGAATTGAGGACGCCGAGGATATTATTGCGGACCTGGAGCGCGGGCTGCGGCAGCTGTGAAGAATTTCGGTTGCATATTCGGCGATTTGCCGTACTGTATATCCAAAAGGATAGTTTCCCGATGAGAAAACGGCTTTGCGTGTTTGCTTTCGCGGTTTTTCTGGCCGGGTGCAGCCGCTATCAGGCCGCCCGCATCGCCCAGCCAGCGGGGCCGTATGTGCCGGCGATTTATGCGGCCGCCCAGATTAACGATGCGGAACTTCGCAACGAGGGTCTTCGCAACCTGGCCGCACGAAAGGACTTAACAGAAGGCGAGCTGGATTATCTGGTTTGCCTGCTGGCCGTGCGAAAAGGCACCAGCCCGCAGGTCCGGGATGTCCTGCTGCAGGTACTGAATCATCCGGCGGTGTCCTACCGGATAAAACACCGCATCTCCAGCGTTCTGCCGAACTTAGGGCTTCTGCCGGCCGACCAGAAACAGATTGCGGACGCTTTGGCCCCCGTGCCGACGGAAAGCCAATCCTCCCGGGCGGAAACATCAGCGAATTGACCCAAGTGCCCCCCTGCCGGTGAAAACTGGAGCTGGCGGGAATCGAACCCGCATCCCCGCGATGCGACCGCGGTGTACTCCCATTATACGACAGCCCCTGAACGCAACAGGCCCCGCAGTATATCGGGACCTTTCGAAAAGTGCAATCTTTTTTCCTCCGATTCCCCGGACAAACCTTTGGAAAAAGAGCGGTCCTTGCGATGAGTGGAACCCGACAGCAGGACGCTCCGGTACGGCGGTTTGCCTGGTTCCGCCCTTGTTCCAAAAACTTGTTTCAAAAACTCCAGGTTTCAAAACAGGCAATCTTTTCCAGCGGGACACGGGCAGGACTTTTGAATTCGTCGGCCGGATAGCCCAGCGTCAAAAGCTCTACAACAACAGCGTCCGTGGGTATTTGCAGAATCTTTCGCACCTCGTGGGGCATAAAAGAGCCAATCCAGCAGGTTGCCAGGCCTAATTCGACCGCTTCCAGTGCCATATGCTCGAGGGCAATGGAGACATCGATCGGGGCTACGGGCTGTCCGCACCGCATGATGTAGGAGCTGACGGAACAGGCCGCTATCACCACCGGGGCCTGGGCCACGAAGGCCTGATTGTACGACGCCTGGGCCAGTGCGGTTCGCTTCTGCTGGTCTGTGACAACCACAAACCGCCAGTCCTGCAGATTGCGGGCGGAGGGAGCCAGCCGTGCCGCCTCCAATATCCGCATTAGTTTGTCTTTTTCAACCGGTTTGGGCAAATAAGCCCGACAGGAATACCGATTTTCAATCGCCTTCATCACATCCATTTTTCTGACTCCTCTTTTCTGTAGTTCGGCAGTGTACTGTATCATAATCGGCCTCGGCGGAAAAGGGAGTCTCTTCCGTCAATTTTTTCTTACATAAAATCTTCTTTTGAAGTATCTTATTGCTCCGGACAGAGGAAAAAAGATGGCATTTTTTCTTGTTTCAGGTTTGCTTTTAGGAATTGCTTCCTTCGGGCTGACGGTGATTCTGACTGCTGTCGTTCGGCGGGCGGCCGTCCGGTACGGCTTTGCCGCACACCCTCAGCCGGACCGCTATCACCAATCCGTAATCGCACTCGGAGGCGGCATCGCCCTTTTTGGAACCCTTCTGATTCTGCTGCTTTCGGCGGTCCTTTCCGTGCAGTTCGGCTCGGAATTTATCCGCCGCAGTTTTCCCGCTCTGAGCCCCTATTTGAGAGGGTTTGCGGACAAACAGAGGGATTTGCTTATCGTGCTGGGCTGCGGTCTGGTGCTGCATCTTGTCGGACTCTGGGACGACAAAAAGCGTCTGGGCCCCTTTCTGAAGCTGGCGGTCCAAATCCTGGTCTCCGCCGCTGCGGCTGTTTGGGCAGATATCCGCCTCGAATTCTTTATCCAAAACCGGCTGATTACACTTATCCTGTCTGTGCTGTGGATGGTTTTGTTGATTAACGCCTTCAATTTTCTCGACAATATGGATGGGGTTTCAGCCGGAATTGCCGCCATCGTCTCCGCCGTCCTGCTGGCGGCAGCCGCACGCAGCGGACAGGTCTTTGTCGGAGGGCTGGCGGTGCTGCTGCTGGGAAGTCTGCTGGGCTTCCTGACGTTCAACTTTCCGCCTGCGCGGATTTTTATGGGGGATGCAGGCTCGCTGGTGGTCGGTTTTTTTGTGGCCGTGCTCTCGCTTCGCACAACGTATTACAACCCGGCCCTTGAGCTGCCCCTCAGTGCCGTGTTTATGCCGCTGGTTGTGATGGCCGTTCCTCTTTATGATTTCAGCAGCGTCCTGTTTCTTCGGCTTCGGCAGGGGAAAAACCCCCTCATCGGCGATACGCAGCATTTCTCGCATCGGCTTCGCCGCCGCGGATTGTCCGACCGGCAGGTTGCCCTGACTCTTTATCTGACAACGCTCTGTACATCGGCCGGAGCCGTGGTTCTCCAGAAAACCGACTGGGTGGGTGCGGTTTTGATTTTTCTCCAGACGCTGATGGTGCTCGGCGTCATCGCCGTCCTCGAAAGCAGCGGACAGGCCAATCAGATTTCGTCTAAAGAACCCAAATGAAAAACACCTCAACCTGCGAAAAAACACCGTTTTTGACGGTTTCTGTTTTTTGGGAGAATGCGGCACTGCTGCTGATTCTCGGGGTGCTGGCGCTGCGGTCTGTTTTTATTGAGGTGACCTACTATACCGCTCCGGCCTCTCCCTTTCTGCTGCTGCCGGAGCCGGTCAACAGTCTGCTGATTTCGTTTGTCCTGCTTGCGGTTTTTTTTGTGCATCAGGTCCTGTTTTTTCTTCATCCACCGTCAGGTCAAATCAGCATTCGGCTGACCCTGTGGATCGGTGTTTTCGTTTTGCTGGGTTTTTTTTCGGCCGCCTCCGCCTCCAACAAACGCGATGCGATTACGGAGCTGACAACACTGGCCGCCGCCCTTCTGATTATCCCGACGGTCTCTGAGCTCTTCCGCAAACCTGACCGGATTCTTCTGTTCCTGTGGGTCTTGACGGCCCTGGGCATCACCGCCGTCTATCAGTGTCGGGAGCAGGCCCTCTCCGACAACGAAGCCGTCCTGCGAAATTATGAACAGAATCCGCAAAAAGTCCTGGAGGAAGTGGGGATTGAACCGGGGACGCTGAAGCACTGGCAGTTTGAGCACCGGCTCCGGTCCAAAGACATACGGGGGTTCCTGACAACCAGCAATTCGACGGGGTCTTTTCTGCTGCTTTGCCTGTTCGGCAGTCTGGGACTGCTGCGGTATGCCTTTTCGCTGCCGGCCCGTCCGGAACGGCTGATTCAGATTCTTCTGTACAGTTCTGCGGTGCTTTGTCTGGGTTACGGGCTGTTTTTGTGCCGAAGCCGCGGGGCCATCACTGCCGGCCTGTCTTGTCTGTTCGGCTGGATAGGGTGTCTTTGGCTGGGCAAACGGCTTTGGGCTTTCCGCGGGCAGCTGCTGACAGCGGCTCTGCTTTGTGCCGCCGCAGCTGTCTGCTGGGCTGTCTGGTACGGAATGCACCACGGTCGGCTGCCGGGCCCCAACGCCCTGCTGGTTCGCTGGCAGTACTGGGTGAGCACGGTTCAGATGATTGCCGAGCATCCCCTGCGGGGCATCGGCGGAGGCAACTTTACAATCTGGTATCCGCTGTACAAAATTCCGGCCGCTCCCGAATTAATCCGGGACCCGCACAACTTTCCGCTTTCTCTGGCGGCCCAATACGGCATTCCCGCCGCCCTCGTGTTTGCTGGCATTCTGATTGTGCCGCTGACCGCCGTGCTCCGGCACGGCCCCTGCCGTCCGGCCCCCTCCGGAACCGGCGGGCCGACTCTTTCGTCGGGGCTGCTCCTGATGGCGGTCTGTGCGGTCGTGCTGCTGATGGTGCGGCCCTGGGTCATCGGTCAAGTCGACGCCGAAGCAGACTCGCTGGTTCGCGGGGCGTATTTTCTGGTGTATTATCTGGCTCCGGCAGGAGTGATGCTTCTGTGCCTGTGGCTGTTCGTTTTGGCCGGACGTGTGCCGACGGATTCGGCGAATCTGCAAAGGGCCCTTCTGCCGGCACTCGGATGGGGGATTTCGGCGGTGCTGATTCACAATCTGATTGATTTTGCCCTCTTTGAAACCGCTGTGCTGACCGCTGGGATGCTCTGTCTGGGGGCGTTTTGGGCTCTGGGGGCGGCTCCTTCTTCGGTTTCCAACCGGAAAATCTCCGTGCGGCTTGCGTGTGTTTTCGGGCCGGCGGCGGTCTTTGCTGTTTGGACTTATGGGGCGGTCTGGCTGCCTCTTCGGGCAGGCCTTCTCCTTCAGCAGGCGCTGCGAACCCCTGCCCAAAGCATCTGCCTGCTGCGAGCGGCCGAAGCAAAAGACCCGCTTTCTCCACAGCCCGCCTGGTATCAGGGCCAAATTCTCTTTCAGCAGGCCGAAAAACGAACCGCTGACAGACAGCCCCTGCTCGAAGAAGCCCGCAAGGCCTTCACCCGCGCCCTGAGCCGCAACCCGATGGACTATCGGCTGATGGAGGCTCTGGGAGATTTGTTCACGGTTTGGGCCGAATCGGAAAACACAGAAGACGTCCGAACCTCTTTTTATCAAACGAGTTATGAATGGACCCTTCAGGCATGGCAGCGTTTCCCGGGCAGCGACCGGCTTGTGTATAAACTGGGGACGCTGTCCGAACGGCTGAACCGGCCTCAGGAAGCCGCCGGCTGGTACACTTTGGCCGTCCAGATTGAAGATGAATACCGCAGACAGTTTCGGCAGATGTACCCGAATGACCCGATTTTCAGCCGGCTGGGAGAAAGCCGCTATCAATATGCCAGAGATTATGCTCTCTCCCATACAGCCGCCCCGGCGCCGCCGGAGTCTCCGCCGTCCAGGCCGTAATCCCTTTAGCCCTGCGATTCGATTTTGGCCAGGATGCTGTCCGGAATATCAAAGTTGGCATACACGTTCTGGACATCATCGTGGTCTTCGAAATCCTCCATCAGCCCCAGAACCTTTCTGGCGGTTTCCTCATCTGTAATCTGCACGTTGGTTTGAGGGACCATGGCAATTTCGGCGGAGTTCAAGGGGATATTTTTTTCCTGCAGGGCTTTTTTGAGGGTCTCAAAAGAAGCGGGCGCACAGGTAATTTCATACAGCCGTCCGGTATTCTGCAAATCGTCGGCTCCGGCGGCCAGTGCCAGCTCCAGCAGCGTATCTTCGGCAATCGCCGAGGTATCGACGGTAATCAGGCCCTTCTTGGAAAACATCCAGCTCACACAGCCGCTGGCCCCCAGCGAGCCGCCCCGCCGTTCGAAGATTTTCTTGATTTCCGGGGCCGTTCGGTTTCGGTTGTCTGTAAGTCCTTCAATCATCACCGCGACACCGCCGGGGGCGTATCCTTCATAGAGCACCTCTTCGTAATGCACGCCGCCCAGCTCGCCGGTTCCTTTTTTGACGGCCTTTTCAATCGTGTCTTTGGGCATGTTGGCGGCTTTGGCCTTGTCAATGGCGTAGCGAAGGGGAAGATTCGCATCGGGATCGCCGCCGCCGTTTTTGGCCGCCACAATAATCATTCTTGCGATTTTGCTCCAGAGTTTGCCGCGTTTGGCGTCATTGGCCGCCTTTTTGTGCTTGATGCCTGCCCAGTGTGAATGTCCTGCCATATGGATTTACCCGCCTTGGAACGTTCGTCGTTTTCTCGGATTAATGAATCACTTTATTGAGCGAATAGGTAATAATTCCGGATGCGCCGGCATGCTTGAGCTGCGGAATGAGCTCCCGCTCGACTTTCTCTTCCACTACAATTTCCACCGCCGCATAGTCGGAATCGGCCAGCGGGGAGATGGTCGGGCTTTTCTCGGCCGGAAGAATCTGCAGAACCGCCGGCAAATCCTTCTTGGCGACGTTCATCTTCATTCCGACGAGGGTCCGGGCATCAATCGCGGCGTTCAGCAGAATCGCCAGGTTTTCGATTTTGCGTCTCTTGAAGGGATCCTTCCAGGCCTGACGGTTGGCGATAAATCGGGTGGTCGAAACCAGCACGGTATCCACAATGCGGAGATTATTCGCCCGCAGAGAGGAGCCCGTCTCCGTCAGTTCGACAATGCCGTTGACCAGCCGGGCCTTGACTTCCGTGGCCCCCCAGCTGAACTCCACTTTTACCCGGATTTTTTTTCGTCGGAAATACCGCTGCGTAACGCCGACCAGCTCCGTGGCAATAATGCCGCCTTCGAGGTCCTCAGGCTTCTGGACAGTCGATTCATTCGGAACCGCCAGAACCCAGCGGGCCGGTGCCGAGGTTGCCTTGCTGTACTCAAGCTGACAGACCTCGTGCACTTTGGAATTGTTTTCCATAATCCAGTCATAGCCGGTGAAGCCGGCGTCCAGGACTCCGGCCTCCACATACCGGCTCATTTCCTGGGCCCGCAGCAGAATCAGCTGAATCTGCGGGTCGTCAATCTGCGGAAAATAGCTTCGGTCCGCTCCGGTGATGGCAAAGCCGGCTTTGGCAAACAAATCAATGGTGGCCGCCTGCAGACTGCCTTTGGGGATTCCCAGCCTGAGAATCTCGCCGGAGGAGGGCTGCGGGGCTTTCTGTGAGGTTGTCTGTCGGTTCTGCTGAGGGTTTTGTCTGCTCATTTTTTCGATGATTCTTTCCGTTTCTTCGTTTTGGTGGTTTTTTTCCCGGATTTTCCTTCCGAATCCGACGCACGGGCTTTTTCCAAAGACGACAGCGTCCCCTCCGCGGCGGCCCGCAACAGTGCATAAAACCGCCAGGCATCCGATGCGGAAATCTGACGCTCCAGAAAGCCGTGAATCTCCTCTTCAGACGATTCCGGACAAATCAGCTGTTCACGAATCAGATACTCTTTCATCTTGTCGGTGAGCGGCACGGCATGTCCGCCCAGCGCAGTCAGAAAACAATAGTCCACGACAAAACGGCTGACCCCCTCTATATCCTCAACGGCCTTGCGGCCCTGCCGTTTGCCCTGGCTTTTCAGCGAAGCCAGACTCAGCCCGTCATAACGGTCGCAAATCTGATTGAGCATGCGGGTCAGACTCTGGGCGGCCGTCTGGGCCTGCGGGCTGTGATCGCCCATCACATCCAGAATCTCCTCGCTGCGGGCGACCCGCAAATCATTCAGGTCCACAAAATGATTCTGAATGCGTTTGTAAATCTTTTTGGTATCCGCCTCGGTATAGAACTGGCTGATATGGCCGACCACAAGCGCTTCAATCGGGTCCTCATAGGACACCGGTTCCAGGGCCGACGACAGGCGCTTCCAGGACTGAAACGCTTTTTTGAGCCGGGCGCTGTATTCCTTGCTGTTTTTCATAAAGAGGGCTCCTCCGAGGGCCAATCGTCTTGGCGGACACTGTCGGCATCCTCCGCCTGCTCCCACTGGCGGCGAAGTTCCTCAATCAGCCGCAGCGTTTCGAGGGTTGTATGAAACTTTCGGTCCATCTCGAAACGAAGATGCGGCACATATCGGCAGACCAGGGCCTCTCCCAGAGCGGCCTGAAACACGCCGGCGGCATGCCGAATGGCCTTCAGGGTCAGCGTCTGGGCGGCTTCATCGACACCGCTGACGCTCAGGAAGACCGTCGCCTGCCGCAAATCGGGTGTTACCTGAACCTGCGTGACGGTGACCAATCCCCTGATGCGGGGGTCGCTGAGCCGTGTCAGAATGGTGGTGCTGACCGATTCCCGGATGACCCCTGCGATTCGTTCCAGTCTGCGGCTTGCCATGACCGTTTCCACCCTGTCAGTCCCAACCCAATCCGCCTCAGTCTGCTACAGCTCCCGAGAAACCTGCACGATTTCGTAGGCCTCCAGGACATCGCCGGTCTTGACATCATCAAAGCCGGCAATTTTGATGCCGCATTCGAGGCCGGCCTTGACCTCGCGAACATCGTCTTTGAAATGCCGCAGCGACTCGATGGCACAATTGTCCTTGACGACGATATTGTTGCGAATCAGACGCAGCTTTGCATTTTTGGTGACCAGGCCGTTCTCGACGAAGCATCCGGCGACCGTGCCGACTCCGGAAATCTTGAAGGTATTCCGCACCACCAGCCGGCCGAGCGTCTTTTCCTGCTCCACCGGCTCCAGAAGGCCCTTCATCGCGGCCTTCAAATCTTCCGTGATGCGGTAAATCACATTGTAAAGCCGGATATCCACCCGGGCCGCCTCGGCCATCTGCCGGACCCGGTCTTCGGGAACCACATTGAAGCCGATGATGATGGCATCCGAGGCCTGGGCCAGCACCACATCGCCTTCCGTGATGCCTCCGACGCCGGCGTGAATCACCTTGACTTTCACCTCCGGGGTGCTCAATTCGGTCAGATAACGAACCAGCACATCCACAGAGCCCTGCACATCGGCCCGCACAATCAGATTCAGCTCTTTGATTTTGCCGGCTTCGATATGCTTGAACAAGTTGTCCAGCGTCACCTGAGAACGGCGAGCCAGCGATTCTTCGCGGCTGAGGGTTCGGATTTCCTCCGCCGCCGCCTTGGCCCGGTTGATATCCGACAGGCAGTAAAACTTGTCGCCCGCCTGCGGAACGCCGTCCAGCCCGGTGATTTCCACCGGCATGGAAGGCAGGGCCGACTTGACGGCATGTCCCCAGCTGTCGGTAATCGTGCGGACTCGGCCCCAGGCCCCGCCGGCCAGGACAATATCCCCCTTCTTCAGCTGGCCTTCTTTAATCAGAAGCGTAGCCACCGCTCCCCGGCTGGGAGCCATCTTGGCCTCCACAACCCAGCCCATCGCAGGGAGGGTGGGGTCGGCCTGATAGTTTTTCAGTTCCGCAATATAGTCCAGATGCTCAATCAAATCCTCGATGCCCTGTCCGGTGGCGGCGCTGGTTTTGACGATTTCGGTATTGCCGCCCCACTCGGCCGGGGTCAGTTCGTGTTCGGCCAGCTGACCATAAATGCGGTGTAAATCAATCCCCGGCAGGTCGATTTTGTTCAGGGCCACAATGATTTCCACACCGGCGGCCTTGGCGTGATGAATCGCCTCGACCGTCTGCGGCATCACCCCGTCATCCGCCGCCACAACCAGCACCACAATGTCGGTCATCTGTGCCCCGCGGGCCCGCATGGAGGTAAACGCCTCGTGGCCCGGCGTATCCAGGAAGGTGATGCGCTTGCCGTTGATTTCCACCTGATAAGCGCCGATGTGCTGCGTAATTCCTCCGGCTTCTCCGGCCGCTACCGAGGTCTTGCGGATTCGGTCCAGCAGACTGGTCTTGCCGTGGTCCACATGACCGAGCATCGTGACAATCGGAGGCCGCTTCTGCAAATGAAGTCTCGGACGCTGCTCGAATTCCTTTTCTATCTGCTCCAAAACCGTGCGTTTGCGCTCCACAACCAGTTCTGTACCGAACTCGAGGGCTATCAGTTCCGCCGTGTCGACGGAAATGGCCTGGTTGGCAGTGGCAATCACCCCTTCCGCCAGCAGTTTGGCGATAATATCGCTGGTCTTAACCCCCAGAGCCGCCGAAAGGTCTTTGACCAAAATCGGCTCGGTCACAACCGCTTTGGCAGGCCGTTCCACCGGCGGCGCCGGCTCTTCGGCCTTGGCTTTCGTTTCAATCCGCCGAGGCGGCCGGTTGCGAATCCATTCTCCTTCCGCAGCCGCCAGACGAGCCCGCCGCTCCTCCAGATCCCGCTCCCGAATCCGCTTCGGCCCGCCTTTGAGCAGACGATCTTCTTCTTCATCGGCGTGGTGCTTTCGGCGCCCGTGTGTTTTGTCTTTGGGCTTTTTGGCGACTGTATCCGCGTCGTCTTCCACCACAGGAATCAGCGGCTGAACAGCCCTCTCCGGCCCCTTCATCGGCGGGCGAGGCCGCTTGCCGCCGAACCGGCGAGAATCCGCTTCGGGTTTTTCGACCCGAATCACCGTCGGGCCGGTCAATTGGGCGGGTCTGGGCTTTTCAAGTTTCGGGCCGGCCGGCAGAATCGGAGCCGGCGGGGGAGGCGGAACAGCCGGGGCCGGCGGGACGGTTTGTACCTCCTGGACTGGCGGCTTGGGCGCTTCCTGAACCGGCGCGGTCTCTGCCGCAGCAGACGGCGCAGGCGCAGACGCCGCTTCGGGTTCTGTCTTTTCAGCCGCCGGCGCCTCGGCAGGACAGAGGGCCTGAGGCTGCGGGGCTTCTTTCGTCTCCGCCGGTGCCTCCGCCGCCTGAACGGTTTCAGTAGGTTCTTCCTGAACCGTCGGAACGGCGGGGGTTTCTTCCTCGGTCGGGGCAGAAACCTTTTTTCGACGGGCCACCCGCACTTTTTCCAAATCAACTCGTTCGGCGGTCTCGACAGAGGTGGTGTGCTCTCCTTCGCTGAACCACTCCCGGATGGTTGCCACCTGCCCGGCGGTCAGAGGAGACATATGCGTCTTGATATCCAGGCCTTCGGCCTGACACTTGGCCACAATCGCCTGGCTTTTGACTCCCAGCTCTTTCGCCAGAAGATAAACTTTTGTTACCGCCTTAGCCAATTTGAATTCTCCTGTACAGTCCCTGAAAAGTCCTGAAAAAGCTTCTTGGAGACGTGTACACAATTAACTTTTTCGTTTTCTTTCGCTGCGGGCCTTCTCCTGCATCAGGAGCCCTTCGGCCTGCGTCATTTTTTCTTCCGCAGCCATTTCTCGGGCAGCGGTCTGGGCCGCCTGAATCACCCTGGCGGCCAATTCTTCAGAAATCTTCAGCTCCTCTACAAGCGGCTTGACTCCGACTTCCTCCAAGTCCAAAACCGAGATGATTCCCAACGCCAGCAGTTTATCGACGAAGGAATCATCCAGTCCCTCAATCTTTCCGATGCAGGCGGAAAGCCGCTCGACCTCTCGGTTATACTCCGGCGGGGTCAAAATATCAATATCCCAGTTGGTCAGACGAGCCGCCAGGCGGACGTTCTGCCCGTGCTTGCCGATTGCCAAACTCAGCTGGTCTTCAGGAACCACCACCGTCGCCCGTCCCAGCTCAAAACAAATCGCAATCTCGCTGACCTTGGCGGGCCGAAGCGCGTTGGCAATAAAGACCTGCGAGGAATCGCTCCAGGGAACGATGTCGATTTTTTCCCCACCCAGTTCATCGACAATATTCTTAATCCGGCTTCCTCGAACTCCGACACAGGCCCCAACGGGATCCACCTTGTCATCGGTCGAATCAACGGCTATCTTGGTTCGATAGCCCGCCTCTCGGGCCAACGCCTTGATTTCAATAATCCCTTCGCTGACCTCCGGGACTTCCAATTCAAAAAGACGGCGAATAAAATCCGGATGAGTGCGGGACAAAACAATCTTCACCTGGCTGGAAGCCTCCCGCACGTCCAGAATCATCGCCCGGATTCGTTCGCCGGGGTGGTGCGTTTCACCGGTAATTTGTTCAGACTTGGGCAAAATCGCCTCGACTCGAGGGCTGAGGTTTACCACAAGAACCCCGCCTTCAAAACGGGCGACGGTTCCGTTGACGATCTCCCCTTTCCTTTGAGCATATTCACTAAAAATACTTTCCCGTTCGTCCTCGCGGAGTTTCTGAATCATCACCTGACGGGCTGTCTGGGCCGAAATCCGTCCCAATCTTTGGATATCAATCGGAGTGCCGTCCTTAAAAGCGGAAATATCTCCCGTTTTTCGGTCGATATGGACGGTAATATCACTTTCCGGCGGAGCCCCGAAGTGCTTGCGTGCTGCCGAAACCATCGCGGCTTCAAGGTCCTGAAAAACGGATTCCTTGTCAATATTCTTGTCCCGCGAGATGTTCTCCACGATTCGTAATACATCCTGATTCATAAAATCCGCATCCTTAATCCAATAAAAACAAAAAAGTGGAAACCTTCAGGTTACCACTTTTTCCTGCAAACCGTCGGCCCTTTTCTAACCGGAATCGCGAAGGCGGGCCGAAAAAATTGTCCGTTTAGTCGGCCATAACTTCGGTTCTCCGGAATCGCCGCCGTTTCTGCAGGTTCCCTGAAGAATCATTATCTATAGCAACAAGCCGTCCGTGCACCCTGCACCGCTGCACAATACAGGATGTAACACTATGCAACCGCACGGCTTATAGTTCCTTTAACTGTCATAACTCACCCTTTCCGCCTGAAAATCCAGCGTCGGCTGATTCTGAATTATAGAACAGTTTTTTTGAAAGTCAAGAAATGTTTGAATTTCTGAAGAATATATATCTATATACTATATCTTGTTATAGCATTATTTCAAATATAGTCCCAGAGGGCATTTGTCCAGCCGTCGTATTTCCTGAACCACAATTTCCGCACTCAGACGGGCCCCGGCCGGGGTCGTATGGGTATGGTCTTCTAAGAAAAACTCCTGCGTGACCTTTTCCTGTCCCTGCTGTTCATAAACACAGGCAATCGATTCATTTAAATTGATAAAAGGAACCCCCTCGGCCTGTGCAACCTGCTCCGCCCACGCGGCATAATCGGAACCGGCCCTCGTTAACCTGCCGTCTTTCCAGATGTTGCGGGGAACCGGTGATAAAAGAATCGGCTGAACCCCCTTTTCTTTCGCTTCGCGCACGTATTTTCGCAGATACCACCCATAGGTATGAACCACCTCTTTTTGTCCCGTCGCTTCCAACACCACTTCTTGCGTCTCGTCACCGATTCCCTTCAGAGAAGCACGAGCCCTGCCTGTCGCCAATGGCCCGCTGTCGTTATGCCCAAACTGAATCAGCAGAAAATCGCCCTCCTTCATCTCCTCCAGCACTTTTTGCCATCGCCCTTCTGTTAAAAAGGTGCGGCTGCTGCGTCCGCCGATAGCCCGATTTTGGACAGATATTTTCGACAAATCAAAAAAGTCTGCTATCGGGTCTCCCCAGCCCTGCAGACCAGAGGTGCCGTTCTTCACTGTGGAATCCCCAATAATAAAAAGAGTCGGCTTATCCGCATTTCGGCTTGGTTCTTCAAGCGGATTCAAAATCTTTGCCGGAATCAGACGCACCGGTCCCAACAGGCCTGAATCCCGAAGCGGCCAGTCCGCCGCATTCAGAGGCTTATAGTCGATATTCACTACATTAATATCATAGAAATATTTCCAGCGAACCTGCCGACGGTCCAAATCCCGGATGCGGTTGGCCGCCAGGTTGGTCACATCAATCTCCAGTTTATTGAGGCCCTCACGCAGCAGTCCGCCGATTCGGCACGCATACGGCGGCGTCCAGAAAATCCCAACTTCTTTGCCGTTCAGATGCACCCGAGCACTCTCGCAAACCGTCCCCAAATCGAGAATCCAATCCTCGGCGGTGCCGGCGGGCTTTTCAAACTCGAGCGTATAACGAGCCGTCCCCGCAAACCGCTCGGCCTCGTCATCGCCCCACTGAGTCCAGGAACTGAGCTGCTCAATCTGACGCGGCTTCGGCAGCGATGGACCACCCTGGATAAACTCAACCGTCCATCGCCCTTCTAAAGAAACCGAACCTGAGCTCGGACGCAGATAGGTCCACGCAGACGCATTCGGCATCTCCCTGGAGAAGGTTTTCAAAATCAGCGACTGTCCCGCCGTCATCTGGATGTACACCTGCGTTTGTCCATCTTTGTTCCGAACGGCTGCCAACCCCACTTGGTCTGAATGCAGCGGGTCCATCAAAACAACGGAACGGGCCGGCCTGCCCAGCGGGAGCCACTGCTCCAGCGGCTTTTGGCTCTGATTCACCAGAAAGTAATAGTACCCCTCCGGATGACTTCTTCGAACGACCTGGATGCCCGCATCCGTGAATGCCTCCCGGGAAATCCCGACGGACTGGAGCATCGGCTCGATGTCCCCAACCAAAATCTTTCCTTTCCTGCGCAAACAGGAACGGAAGGAACCGGCTGTTTCCTGCCGGAAAGCAAGAGATTGCAGCGTGCTGTTCAGCTTTTCCCGTCTCTTTTGCCAATCTTTCAGTCCGGGAACGTCCGAAGGCAGGCCCGAATCGAACAAAATCACAGCCCCCTTGTCGGCCAGTTTCAGCAGCGTATCGAGGGTCTCCGTCGGCATCAGGCGGCAGGCCGGAACCAAAACCGCCGAATAAGAATTGCCTCCGAGAACAATTTTTCCATCCCGAACGGCGCTCTTTTGGAGAAACCTGTCGGAAACGGCATCATATCCGTATCCCCGGCTCCACAGGGCCATCGCGGTCTTATAAAAGGCACTGTCATAAAACCACTGTTCCTGGTTGTGGATTCGAAAGGCCTGATAGAAGCCCTTCGAATCCTGCCACAAATCATAGACCGGCCAGTACAGCAGGATCTCATTGTCCGGCCGGCCCGCCTGCAGGATGGATTGACAGCGGGTCAGGTAGTCCGCAAACGCCGGCAGGTCCTGCCACAGCCCGCCGCCGGGTCCGAAATTGACCGACGCATAAAACTGCCAGCCCGGCCAGGGGGCCTCCTGCGGGGAATACGGAATCCCATGAAAGAAAATATGATTGACGCCGGACAAAAACAGGAAATCCGCCGCGGCTTTGGCATCCGCCAGCGAGGCCTGAAAATGCTCTTTGAGCCAGGTAAAAGACTCGGCGGAGGTCAGGGGCTGCCCTTTCAGATGGGCCGCCGAAGAGGCCATCTTCATCATCGGAATCTGCCGGCTGTCCACGGAACGGAAGATTTCCGTTTCCGGAATGTCCGCTGCGGCATACAAATCAATCAGATTGGCCGGCGCCCCGTGGGCCTGATTGCGGGAGAGCCCTTTGTATCGATGACACCACTGCGTCCACCGCTCGATATAGGCAATATGCAGGTCAGAAAGCGTCCGGCGGTAGTCGCACTTCACGCGGGCGGCTGTATCGGATGA
Source organism: Anaerohalosphaeraceae bacterium (assembly GCA_037479115.1). Classification (NCBI taxonomy): domain Bacteria; kingdom Pseudomonadati; phylum Planctomycetota; class Phycisphaerae; order Sedimentisphaerales; family Anaerohalosphaeraceae; species Anaerohalosphaeraceae bacterium. The sequence continues at coordinate 20,727 of JBBFLK010000010.1, forward strand.
ATCCTCCCCGAACAAAAACTCAACGTAGTCCCGGAGGTCATAGCCCCGCCGCTTCTGAAACTCCCGAAAGAACTCCGCCGTCCAGTCCGCCTCGAAATACTCAAACGAATCATGGAAATGGGCTCGCGGCATCTGTCCGCGGTACCCGGCGAAGGCCTTGTCAAAAGCCGCCAGGTATTTTTCAAGGGCCGACACCGAAAACGGGTCCACGACGTTTCCCGCTCCGCCCGGGGCGGCGCGCTTGACTTTCTGCACCGGACGCCGGCCCGACAATTCATAAATTGTCCAGCTGCCCTGCGGCGCTTCCCAGCGGAGCCGGCCCTCTTTGACCTTTGCCGTCAAATCCATCCGGCGTCCATCGGCCGCAACGGCAATCACGGCCATCAGATAAGCCCTCGAATTTTTCGGAACCGACACTTCAAAGACCTGCCCGCCGGAAACCGAATACCGCTCGCAAAGCACCTTCATCGAGGCCAGCTCATCCGGAATATGCGGCCCGCCGAACGGCCAGCCCGTCCCCGTGGTCAAATCCACCTCCATTCCCAGCCGCTGTGCCTCCGCCGTCGTGTGGGCCAGCATCTTCATCCACTTCGGCGAAAGAAAATCAATAAACTGCTCCTCATATCCCTTGACGCCGTAAATCGGACAGATTTCAACTCCTCCGATGCCCGCCCGGCTGTACTCTTCCAGCAGGAAAGATAAATCGGCTTCGTTGACTGCACTGCCCAGCCACCACCATCGGGTCCACGGTTTGTTTTCCGCCGTCGGTGTCGGCCAGCCGACCTGCGTTTGTGCCGCAAAGACCCATCCGGACAATCCAATCGCAATCATCAGCCCGGCCGTCTGCCGAGCCAATCGGCCCCATCGATTCATTTCTTACTCCTGTTTCTATTCAAAAGAATCTGTGCGGAATGGAACGGCAGGCAATCCTTCCGCGTTATACAGGCTCACAACAGGAAAATCATCCCACGCATAACGCACCGCCAGCGGCTCCTGAACCTGCGGCGAACAGACCACCACCGTATCGCCCTCGATCCGGGCATCGGCCCAGTGAAATTTTCGGTCCGGACCCGCGACGGCAAATCCGCTCGGACTGCGTTCTTTCAAGACCAGCCCGCCTCCGATATGTGTAAAAGACAGACGAATGCAGCTGTCCTCCACCGCCATATTTTCAAAGACGGGGCCGGAGTATTCAATCTTTTCCCCATAGGCCAGCGCACGAGCCGCCAGGGCCAAACGCCTGCCGACTTCCTGTTTGTTCTTGGGATGAATGTTGTCCGATTCCCCGATATCGACCGCCGTAACCATCGCAGCATTGGGGAGCGTTCGATTTTTCGCCTGGGCCTGGCGCACCCGTGTCGTCCCTCCGCCCCGGCAGGGCTCCGCCGGCGGCTTGCCGTAGCCGGCCAGCTGCACATACACAAACGGAAAATCCCCCTGTCCCCAGCGGCTTCTCCAGTCGCGGATGAGTGTTTCCATAATCCGGTCATACACCGCCGCCGTCGGAATATTGGACTCTCCCTGATACCACAGGGCCCCGCGAATGGCATAGGGAATCAGCGGGGAAACCATCGCATTGAACAGCACGCAGGGGCTGTGCTGGTCCAGATGCGGATTTTTCGGAGCAGCGGGTTTTCGCGGCGGCTTTTCTCCGGCGGCTTCGGCTCTGGCGGCGGCCTCTTTCCAGGCGGCCAAATCCGCTTCATACTTCTTTTGAGCCGCCCCGCTGTCAAACTCCTGACATTTTCGGGCGTACTCCTCCAGCAGAAAATGCAGGTCTGTTTCGGCTTCGAGGGCTTTTCGGCTGACCCAGGCCTCGGCGGTGCTGCCTCCGTAAGCCGTTGTAATCAGCCCGACCGGCACATTCAGTTTTTTATGAATCTCACGGGCAAAAAAATACGCAACCGCCGAAAAATGCCCCACCGTCGCCGGCGAACAGACCTCCCAGCGGCCTTCGACATCATCGAGGGGCTCATCACAGGTGCCGAACGGCACATCAAAGACCCGAATGCCCGGCCAGTCGGCCGCCGCCACCTCCGCCTCCTCGTTGAGCACGCCGCACCAGTACCGGTCCTCCCGAGCGACCGTCATATCCATATTCGACTGGCCCGAGCAAAGCCAGACCTCGCCTATCCATACATCCGCAAAGAGCCGCTGTTCGCTCCTGCCGGAAACCGTCATTTCATACGGCCCGCCGGCCAGCATCGGCTCCAGTACAATCCGCCAACGGCCCGACGCATCGGCCAGGACGCTTTTTTCCTGTCCAGCCAGCCGCACGGTGATTTCCTCCCCCGACGATGCCTTCCCCCAGACCGGAATCGGCCGGCCCTGCTGGAGCACCATCGAATCCCCGAACACCCCGCAAACTTCAAGGGCAAGTGCCGGACCGGAAAGAACGGAAATAATCCAAAGAAGGACCGCTGTTCTGTGCGCCTTCCTGCAAAAGAGCGCTGCTGTGTTCATTCAAGCCCCGTCATATTTCGGCAGTTTTCAAAGCGAACCTTTGAGCCGTCCTCCGCCTGAATTCGGACATTCCGAAAGACCCAGTTTTCTGCGTTCTTAATCACACCGGCCTTTTTGGCGGTGATGTCGATGTTTTCCAGCAAGAAGAAACCGGCGGGCTGATTTTTGCGTCCGCTGACGGAAATTGCCGTTTCCGAATCCACCGCCTTGATGTTGCGAATGGTAATATCGCGAATATACGGCGTGCCCAAATCCTCCGGCACCTGCTGGAGCAGCGCCTTCCAGTGTTTGGGAAATTCCCGGCCCTCCGCTTCCAGCTGCCTGCGCACCTCCTCCGGCACCGTGTTGTAGGCCGGATACCAGTCATAATCCAGCTTAATGGCCTCACGGACATTGTGCATCTGAATATCGTGCAGGTAGGCATCCCGCACCGTGCCGCCGCGTCCCTGCGTGGATTTGAACCGAATGCCGGTGCTGGTCCCGTAGGCCTTCAGATTGTACGCTTCCACGTTGTAGATGCCGCCGGAGGTCTCGCTGCCGAAGGTAATCAGCCCGTGTCCGCGGCGGGCGATGCAGTCCCGAATCACCACATTGTACGTCGGACGGTTCACCCGAAGCCCGTCGGCATCCCGTCCGGCCTTCAGACAGAAATTGTCATCGTTGCAGTCAATATCGCAGTTCTGCACCAGCACGTTGGAGGAGGAATCAATGTCAATCCCGTCCGAACTGGGGCCGACCCGCTCATCGAGGTTGGCCCGAATCGTCAGCCCGTCCACGACGACATTGGTGCTGTAGCAGATATGAACCGTCCAAAAGCCCGGCTCCTGAAGCGTCAGGCCCTCCAGCTTCACATTGGAGGCATTGTAAATCAGAATCAGCCGCGGCCGCTTGCAGTCATAATCCACCACCCAGCGCAGGCCCTTGGGGTCATACTCCCGCCGCATCATCCAGTATTTGTCCCACCACATCGAGCCGGAGCCGTCAATCGTCCCCTTGCCGTAAATCCGTACGTTGGACACGTTGTGGGCATTAATCAGCGCTGCGGGCCAGTCCGTCTCGATCCCCGCCACGCGCGTATAGATTTCCGGATACTCCGACTCATCCTGAACCCCCTTAATGAGTACCCCCTCATCCACCCGCAAATCCACCCGCTCTTTGAGAAAAATCGAACCGGTCAGATACGTGCCGGGCGAAAACATCACCGTTCCGCCCCCCGCCTGTGCACAGGCGTCTATCGCTTTCTGAATGGCCTTGGTATTGACGGTCTTTCCGTCCGGCACCGCCCCGTATTCACAGGCGTTAAACTCTCCGGCTGCGGCCGCTGCGGAAAGTCCCAGCAGCCCCAGAAACAAAACGAGTCTCTGCAAATTCATAAAAACTCCTCTGCACAGTTTTCTATCAGTACGGCTTACGGTTCCGCCGTCTTTTTCAGGTCTTTTGAAGCCGCCAGAGCAATCGCCCGGCCCTTTTGTCCGACCGCACAGTAAAAATGATAAACGATTCCGTTCCAATAGACAACCCAAGGCTTGTGGGCATAGGTCTGGTCCCACGGTTCGGAGGAGGCAATCAAATCCGGGCCGTCCCATTTGGTCCAGTTTACTAAATCATAGGAGCAGGCAAAGGTATCAAACGCACCCGGCCGCCAGAAGGCCCCGAAATAAAACATCACCCACAGGTCGCCGATTTTGGCAATCTGCGGGTCCCCGCTGATGCCGGGTTTTCCGGAGGGCGAGCGGTTTTCCACAACCGGACCCGGCCCGAACCGCTTCCACTGCACCATATCGTGCGAAACGGCCATTCCGATGCGTTCTCCGCCTTCCCGGGCGGCCGCATTGTAAAACATCACATACGGAGCCCCAACCGTCAGCTGAGGGTCATAAATAATATGGCTCTTAAACAAAGTCCTTCTCTCAAAAGGACGTGCATCCGGGTCTGAGGGCCGCAGAACCGGCTCGGCCAGACGCTGCCAGGGTTTGGCCGACGTCGGGTCATCCGTCCAGGCCAGCCCGATGGACAGCGGCGGCGTTTCGTACCCTTCCTTCTCCCCGCCCAGATAAGACAGCCAATACTTGCCGTCATGGGTGCGCAGTCCATAATCCCCACCCCACCGATAATCGTAAAGAGCAATCCCGCCGGCGGCCTGGACCCAGTCCCAGGCCCCCTTTTGGCCGTGCGGCAGAATCACCCCCAGGGGATTCCAGTGCACCAAATCATCGCTGACCGCCAGATGGGTGGTATAGCCGGCGGGGTTGTCTTCCATCTGAAAATAAATCATATACCAACGGCCCTGATGACGAAAGACCGTCGGCCCGTCGACCATCTTGCCCGCAGGCGGTTCAATTACGATACCATACTTATACGGCGTCTTGACCTGCTCATAAACCGCCTGCATGTCCCGGCGGCTCACGGAGGTTCCTTTCAAGTCAATTCTCACCGGCCGGTTGCGGTCGCAGAAAAGCTGTCCGTCTTTCTCAAAAAGTTCCGCGACCTGAATCGAGCTGCGCCGCTGCTCAAACCCGTCTTTTCGGGCATCTTCTCCCCGCCGGCCGGGATGCGTGAAATAAAACACAAACGCCCGGTCGCCGCTGACCACCACATCCGGATGGCCGCCTTTGACCTGGTCATCCGCTCCCGTTCCCGGCTCTCGAAGCAGGTTGTCTTTCTGCCGCTGCCAGTTCAAAGCATCGGACGAGCGGTACACGCCCAGCCCGTCCCAGACATCCACCAGCATCCAATAGAACCCCCTCCACCAGAAGACCTTCGGCCCCTCGCCCCGCCACTGTCCGGGCACTTTTCCTTTGTCCTGCCACTGATACAAATCCCGGCTGTCCGCATAATAGATGGACTTGCCGTCGCGTTCGTTGTTGTACCACATCCGCCACGTGCCGTCGGGCAGCCGAAACACACAGGCATCAATCACCCGGTCGGAGGCAAGCGAAAGGGTGGATTGATACTCCCAGTTGATTAAGTTTCGGCTGGTCAAATGAAGAATCTGCCGCGGATGGTTCCAGTCGCGGAAAATCCCCGGCACATAGGTCAGATACATATGCCAGGTGCCTTCGTGATGGACAATCTCGGGGGCCCAGTAGGTATCATCTCCTTTTTTATAGCCGATGTCGGCCGTTCCGCGATAGGTCCAGGTCGCTCCGCCGTCAGCGGATTCGGCTATCCCAATCGGCGTTCCGTGCACCCAGCTGACTCCTTCGGCGTCGGCGGCATTGGCCCGGCGGTTGGTATAAAACATCAGCCATTTTTTTTCCTCCGGATGCCAGACCAGCACGGGGTCCGCCGCCCCGTCATACACTGGGTCCCGATACAGCGGTTTGGCGGCGATTTTCTCTTCTCCTGCTTCAGCCTTGTCCTGCGCGTTTGAAAGGCCTGACGCCAAAATACCCAAAACCCAAATCCATCCAAGCCCTCTCATTTTTGTCCTCCCTGACAAAAAACGTTGTTCTATGAACCCGGCAGAGGCGAAACGCCGGTCACTGACATCCAGTCAATATTGGCCAGACCTTCGGACATTTCTGCAATCAGCCGAATCCGATTGTTTCCGGCGGACAAAGACACAGGAACCAAAGCCGACGTGGTCCACGATGTCCAGCTGCCGGTGCTCGGAAAACTGATATTCGCCGCCTGGGTGACTCCGCCGACACTCACGGCAGCCGTTCGGTTGTTGCTGCTGCCGTTGGCATACCGCCACTGCAGCTGGACCGTGCCGGCTGAGGCCGCATACACGGACCACTCAATATACATCCCGACGGCATTGGTCGTATTGGCAAAACCGGTACCGGTAAAGCCCGCGTTATTGCTGTCAATCGTCCCGGTGAAGACTCCGATAAATCCCGGCTCGTTTTCCTGAATGACAATCGTGGTGATGCTGTTCGGCGCCGCCAAAACTTCACTCGAATACGCCGACTCATTGGCCCGCTTGTCCACAGCCGTCACCACATAATAATAAGTCAATCCGTTTTGAACGGACGTATCCACATACGCCGAAGCCGTCAGCGGATTCGGATTGAGCAGGATATACCCGCTCCCGGAGGTTTCCGAACGATACACATTGTATCCGAGCAGGTCGGATTCCGTATTATCCGCCCAGTCCAGCGTCACCATTCCGTCTCCGGCCCAGGCCAGCAACCCCGTCGGAACCGCCGGCGGAACCCGCTCCGGACCTTCCCAGTTTTCGGCAAACACTGCAAACTCATAATAATTAATCAGGCAGTCCTCATTCAAGTCCAGTCCGGTGGTCAGACCGCAATCGTTCAGAAGCCAGATGTCTGCAAACGAAGGCAAATCATCCAGATTCACAACCCCGTCGTCCGTGAAATCGCCGTAGACCCAATTGTCGCCGGCTAAAATAATATTCGGTACCGGCGGAGGCGCCATTCCGTCTCCCAGGTAAAAACTCGGATGCGGCGGCTGATTGTAGCCCACATTCTGCCAGGCAATCGCCACACGGTATTGCGAATCATGCATCAGTGTATAGAGCCGATGGTTGGTAACCGCTGTAGTCGTATAAATCCGCAAAGCCGTATTGTCATTCGTTCGCCAAATCACTTCCTCCCGCCAATCCCCGAAAAGGTCAGCCGACAGACACGGGGTCGATTTGGTCCCGTTGTTAGCCGAGCAGCCGGTTGCCGTCAGGAGTGTGCCAACACCGTATTTGCTGATTACGTTGCTGTTGAGAAATTCCCGCAATAAATCCCCATCCCACCACACCATAAAATTGATGGGATTGGAGTGACTGCCGAGGCTGATTCCGGTGCAGGTCGATAACGGCACACCGGTGGAAGCCCAGACTTCGTATCCTCGATAATCGGCCCGGATGTCGCCGGCACAGGCCCGGCCCGTATCCCCGCTCGCCGTATAACGGAAAATGACTTCACCGGTTCCTGCATCCCGGAACGTGGCCCCATAAGGCGAAGATTCGTGGCACTGCCAGACCTCCAGCCCCGGCCGGTCCGGATCCATATCTGATACATGCAGGGCATCGCCGTGCCCCAGTCCAGTCGAATAGAGCGGCTTTCCGTCATGGTCAATCGCGCAGGCCCCGTAAATAATCTCATCGAAGCCGTCCCCGTCCACATCGGCAATACTCAAACTGTGACAGCCTTGGCCGATATAATTGCTGTTGGGGCCGCTGGTGTGGGCCTTAAACCACCAGCGCAGCGTAAGTTGTCCGCTGCGCCAGTCCCAGGCGGTAATCTCATTTCGGGCCGAGTACCCGCTTTGGGGACCGTAATATCCGCGGGCCATAATAATACTCGGCCGCTGTCCATCCAGGTAGGCGACACCAGCCAGAAAACGATCGCACCGGTTGCCGTAATTGTCCCCCCACTGACTGGCGCTGCCCCGGTCCGGCAAAAATCTCGTTGTCGCCAGTGCGGCCCCCGTCAGCCCGTCAAAAACCGTCAGATATTCCGGACCGGTAATGATATACCCACTGGAATTGCGATAATCCGTCAGCGTATCGCCCGGCATCAGGACATAATTGCCCTGTCCATCCCTGGTAAAAGGAGCTGTTCGACAGACCACTTCCGCCCGTCCGTCACTGTCAAAATCATACACCAGAAACTGGGTGTAATGAGCCCCGGCCCGAATATTGATTCCCAAATCAATCCGCCACAGAAACGTCCCGTCCAGTTTATAGGCATCCAGATAAACATTCCCCGTATATCCGGATTGGGCATTGTCTTTTGAATTATCCGGGTCCCATTTGACAATAATCTCATACTGCCCGTCCCCGTCCAGGTCGCCCACACTGCAGTCGTTTGGACTGTAGGTGCAGGTATAACCGTCCGGTGTCGTTACGCCGGCAGGCACCTGAAGAGGAATCGTCAGATAGGGGGTGGACCAAACGCTGACCGGGTCAGTGGCTTTGCGTTCGATTCCGTTAATCACGGGAGCAATTCGATACGTGCTCGAAAGGGTTCCGCCGGTATCTAAATAATTGGTGGAGTTCGTAATGGGGGTGGAATTCAGCTTTACGGAGCCCCGATAAACATTAAATCCGATATCAGCCGGGTCAGTTCCAAGCAATCTCCATCCAATATAATTAGAATTTCCCGACCGTACGGCAATCACCCCCCTGTCGAGTTTTTCCATATATCGGGGACCGGAAAATCCAGTCGACGCAAGAATAAAAAATACGGCAGCACACGCACAGAAAGTTCCCCAGCGTTCTCTCATAAAACCCCCAGATTGATTGTTTTCGCTGCAGCCAAAACGTCTATGCCGGACAAAAAAGACAAGTTTTTCCTTAAACCTACCCCACATACTGGGTTTGTCTCATAGGGAAATAGAACACGAATCGCTTTTTTGCCTAACTTTTTTGGAAAAAAAAGCAATTTCTGTCAACGTATATTTCCTTTTTCATGCCAAAGTACATCTTGAATCTGTGACTGAATAAAAAATGGGTAATTTTTTTAAAAAACCTCTAATTTTTTCGGAAAACTTCTATATCCAAGAACGGAGAAATCTGTATGGAACTGGAGTAAATATGCCGGAAGAAAGAAAAAATCTTACATCGGAAGACTACCGGCTTTTTATCAAACTCTATCTGGCTAACGAACGCCGGCTCTATGGGTTTGTACGGGCCCTGATTCCAAACTGGTCGGATGTAGATGACGTTATCCAGGAAACGGCCGCCGTCCTCTGGTCCAAATTTGACCAGTTTGACAAATCTACGAATTTTTCCGCCTGGGCCCTGAAAATAGCCCATTTCCAGATCCTGAATTACTATAAACACCAAAAAAAGGATAAAGTTTACTTCAGCGAAGATATGCTGAATCTTCTGGCAGAGAAAAACCACGAACACCCCAATATCGATGAACGGCTGCCGATTCTGAAAAAATGCCTTCAGCAATTGAAGGATTATGAATTGTCTTTGATACAGATGCGTTATGAACCGGGCGGTTCGACCCGACGGATGGCCGAACAAACCGGCAAGGAGCTGCATGTGCTGTATCGGACGCTCAATAAAATTCATGCCAAACTGCTGCTGTGTATTCGGCAGCATCTACGGGAGGTTTATTCATAGGGCTATGGAACTTTCGAATATCCAGCTGAATCGTCTTTTTACGCTTTTGGGTGCCCTTCGGGATGAAATCATCACCCCGCAGGAGTTTGATGAGTTAACGGCTCTTCTGAAGAATTATCCCCAGGCGCGGGAACTTTATCTGGACTATATCTATCTATGCACGGACCTTTGCAATCTGCAGGCGGCCATTCGTCATACCCCCGCCCTGGCTTCCCCGCTGTCCTGCAGCACTCAAGAGCCGGAGGATTCCGGAGCCCCTCTGACCCTCGAATTCCTTCAGGTTCTTGGCGATTATGAGAAAAATGCAGAGGCCGTGGAACTGCCTCCAGTGGAACTGCCGGCTTTGCAGAGCCCTCGTCCGGTTCCGGCTGTTAAAACCAAACCTCAGGTATCCAAATTATCCCTGTTTGCCCTGCTTACGTCGCTGGCGGCTCTTTTGATGATTCTGGCGTATCCGCTGATTTTTCCTGCCCCGCAGCCCGGAGTTGCCTCGGTCCTCGATACACTCGGAGCCGCCTGGTCCTCCCGCGAACCCCTCGAAAAAGGCGTTCGTCTATCTGCCGGAGCCGCTCCGGTTCAGCTGATCAAGGGGCTGGTCAAGATTCAGACCGACAACGGTGTACATCTGGTTATTGAAGCGCCGGCAGAGTTTCGATTCGTCAACTCCGATGAGCTGTCGATGACCTACGGGCGTGTTTTTGTCAACATTCGGCAGGCCCCCAACGGCTTTGCCGTGCAGACCCAAAAATCCAAAATCATCGACCTGGGCACCCAGTTCGGCGTCTATACGGACATGCGGGGAGACATTGAGCTGCATGTATTTGAGGGCAAAACCGTCCTGATTGCCGGACTGAGCAATAAAACCAAACAGGTGATGGATGTCATGGCCGGCCAGGCCAAGCGATTCGGCGAGTCCAGCGGCGAAGTGCAGTCCATTCGCCTCAGCGAGGGTTTCTTCGCACGCGATATCCAGTCCCAGACCAACCTTGTCTGGCGTCAGGAAAAACAGATTGACCTGGCGGACATTCTCGGCGGCGGCACCGGATTAGGCGACGGCCAAAGAGGCGCCGGCATTAACCCCTCCAACCGACCGGCTGATGCCCTCGGGGAAATGCGTGACCGCCGCAGCGGCAATGCCTATAACAAAGTTCCCTCCAATCCGTATATTGACGGGGTGTTTGTGCCGAACGGAACAAGCCCGCAGGTGGTCAGTTCCGCCGGCCATATCTTCCGGGAATGCCCGGTTACCAGCGGCTACTTCTTCGCCGACATCCTCCATTCTCCGGCGGAAAAACTGCTGCAAAACAGCCAAAGCAAAACCGCCTCGCTTCGGCTCGGCTCCATTGATTACAGCGACGCAGGACAAACATTCCTGTGCATGCACGCCAACAGCGGCATTACGTTTGACCTGAACGCCTTTCGAAGCCGGCTGCAGTCCCCCATCCGCCGATTTAAGGCCCAGGCGGGTCTGCTGGACTTTGTCCCGGCGCACTTGAGGGCCGGGTATGCAGAATGCTGGATTTTGCTGGATGGTCAGGTGCGTTTTCACGCTGCTCTGGATGCAGGACAGACGGAGCCGATTGAGATTGACATTTCCGATTCGCAGCGGTTCCTGACGCTGGTGGTCACCGACGGCGGAAGCCGCGACCCCGAGCTGGACCGCAATGCCATCGGATATGACTGGTGCATTTTCGGACAACCCAAACTGATTTTGGAGTAATGACATCCTTATGAAAAAGGCCTTTACCCTCATTGAACTGCTGGTCGTAATCGCCATTATCGCCCTGCTGCTGAGCATCGTGATGCCCTCTTTGAAAATGGCCAAAGAGCACGCCGGGCGGCTGGCCTGTGCCGACCATCTGAAAATCATCGGTCAGGTGCTTCATCTCTACACGCAGGCGAACGCCGATTCCCTGCCGGAGGCCTATTATACGGAAACGCGAACAGGCGGAGCGGCGACCTATTTTATTTTTAACGTGGACCCGACCAAACCGCCGCAGACCCGCATCACCGGCACCTTCAATCTGGCTCCGCTGTGGACCCAGGGGTATATTGACAACGGCGCTGTATTCTACTGCCCGAGCAATAAGCGGACGGCCTTCAGCTATGAGGCCTATTTGGGGCCGCAGGACTGGCCTTCCGTGGACCCGGCATATGCCAATCCGAGCAATCCCAACTCGGTCCGAATCAGCTTTTCGTACCTGCCGCAGTCCTCACAGCGGAAAATGACCGTCGGCACCAAACAGTTCCCGGCCGTAGCCAAGAAGCTTTCCCAGACACACCCGAGCCGTTCCATCTGTCTGGATGTGCTTCAGGCCCGCGAGCGGATGTCTCATCGGCGGGGCGGCTATGCCGGCGCCAATCTGCTCTATACAGATGCCAGCGTAAAATTCCGGCAGAATCCGCAGGTGCTCGATCAGCAGGTGTACGGCTCCGACCCCATGCAGGACCCGGAATTGTGGAGAACCATTGTCCAGGGACTTGAATAACCGCATGCGCAACAGAGAGGCCAAAAAACGGATGGGTAATTTTCATAATAACTCTTTTGTGGAGGATTTGGTTATGAAAGCACGTATTGTATGGTTCGCAATTATCTTGTGCATGTTCGGGCTCGTGGCCCGCGCAGAAGTGGTCGTCACGACCGAGTTCGGTCAGGGAGCCGATACCTACCTGACCAATGACAGCCAGCAGGGCCCGACGGTCAACGTCGCCGGAGAGGAGCGGATTCGGGCCTTCCGTCAGCTGGCCAACACCCGTTCCAAAACGGGTTTTATCCGCTTTGATTTAAGCGGCATCGACGGGGACCTTGAAGGGGCCTTTATCACCTTTGACGCCACCTATCTGAAAGGCGGTGAGAAATCCGTCACGGTTTATGGGCTGATTGACGGGCCGATGGATATCTGGAACGAAAGCACCATCACCTACAACACGGCCCCCTGTATGGTCCCGAATCCGCCGACAACGCTTGGGAATTACCAGTTTGCTGATGGAACGGTTGTCCAGCTGGGAACCTTAACGACACCATCCGCACCGGCGGACCCAATCACCTACCCGGTGGCATTTTCTTCGAATCCGACCGCCCTGCCGCTGAAGGATTTCCTCTCCAAAGACACCAACGGCCTTGTCACCCTGATTTTCATCGGCGGCGACAATGAAGTCGAAGTGGCCTCCAAAGAACACGCTACGTTTAATCCGCCAATGCTGACGCTTCCGAATGCCTATGCCGTCCGACGGGCCTCCAATCCCGTACCGGCCAACAATGTCAAAGTCACAATCGGACAGTATTCGACCCTGAGCTGGACCAATCCGGAACCGAACCTTCCGGAAGGCCAAATTACCTGCGATGTGTACTTCGGCGAAACCGAGCCAAACGCCCTGCTGCCGCACTACGGCCTGACCCTGCTGGCTTCCGGCGTCACCGGCAATTCCGTTCCGATGCCGCAGCTTGCGCCCTACAAGACGTATTACTGGGTGGTGGACACCTATGACACCAGCCGCACTCCTGAATACGTTCAGGGCAAGGTCTGGACTTTCAACACCAACAACAGCGCCCCGGTCGTCAATGCCGGCCCGGACCAGTTTGTCTGGCTGACCCGGACCATCGTAGATACCACCAGTGAAGCCGACACGTACATTCGGGATAATGTGGTGCGAGGTTCCTATGAATTTATGGATATTCGCGGCGGGTCCGTCGATTTCGTCGGGTATCTGCGGTTCAATCTGTCGGAACTGAAGGCCTTAGGTCCCGGCACCATCAAAAACGCAACCCTGACTTTGACTGTTTCCGGCGGGGCCTCCCGTAATGATGCCGTCACCAATGCCCGCTTTGCGCTGCAGGGACTGAACAATGTGGCCGGCAACACCCCGCAAAACTGGAGCGAGGCCGCACTCACCAAAACCGGTGAAGTGATTCCCGGCGCCGAGTGGGACGGGGCAGCTCCCCTGACCAACGCCATTGCATCCGGGCGTGTGACCGACCTGGATGACAACGTGGCAGGCATCAGCGAAGTGATTACACCGGCCGGAGGCAACGCCGCTAATCCGGGAACCAAGATCGCTATCTCCGGCGCTGCTCTCGAGGCCTTCCTGCAGAGCCGTCTGGAAGATAACGGTCTGGTAACCTTCATCATCACCAATGATGACGGAAACGATCGCGGCTACGGACTGGGCACCAAAGAAAATCAGAATCCGGATTACCGTCCGCGTCTGCAGCTGACGTATCTGCTCGAAGGAGCAACAGGCAGCGGCGATGCCGTGGTAACTCTGGTCGGAACCGTGACGGATGACGGGCTTCCCAGCGGACAGATTACGGTTCAGTGGACGCAGGTGAGCGGACCCGAAGGGGCAGAGCCGGTCGTGATTGATCCCGATGACCAGTTGGAAACCACAGTTACCCTCGCATCCGCCGGCTGGTATGAATTCCAGCTGGAAGCCAGCGATGGAGAGCTGAGCAGCACCGACAACGTCCGGGTTTATGTCGGCATCGACCCCTGCGATGCGGCTCATCAGGTTCCGGGCTATACGCGGCTGATTTCCGATTTGAACGACGACTGCTTCGTCAACCTTAAAGATGTCGCGATTCTTGCCTCGCAGTGGCTGAACTGCAGCAGTCTGGATTGTCCCTAATTCCTGACCTTTGAACCGGGGGCAGAGCAGGGCGTTCTGCCCCCATTTACGAAACACTTTTTCGGAGGACATTTATGAGAACAAGCATCATCTGGGGAGGAATCATCCTGCTGTGTTCTTTTGGACTTGCGGCCCGGGCATCGGTTACCCGCACGACCGCTTTCGGCCGCGGAGCGGATACCTACCTGACCAATGACAGTCAGCAGGGGCCGAACACCAACACCGGGACAGAAGTTCGGATGCGGGCCTGGCGGCAGCTGGCCAACACCCGCTGCAAAATCGGATACATCCGGTTTGACATCGAGGGAGTAGCCGGAGACTTCAGCAATGCCACGCTGACGCTGCATTATACGTATATGAAAGGCGGACAAAGTACAATAACCGTCTATGGCGTTAAGGACGGACCGGATGATTTCTGGATTGAAAGCGGGACCGGCGGCATCACCTACAACACCGCTCCGGGCGTTCTTCCCACGACACTCGGAAATTATTCAATTGACACCAGCAAGGCCGTTCAGCTGGGGACCTTCATCAGCCCGGCGGCGCAAACCCTGCCGTTTTCCGTAACCACCAACCCCGCCACTCTGGATCTGGCTTCTTTCCTGGCCTCCGACACAAACGGTCTGGTCACCTTCTTCTTTATCGGTCCGGATGACGAAGACGAAATCGCCACCAAGGAGCGTACAGACGGAACCCCGCCTCCCACACTGAATATGCCCAACGCTTCTCTGGGCAAGGCCATTAATCCCAATCCGGCTCATGATTCCTATGTCAACCGTTTCTCCCTGACCCAGCTGCAGTGGGAGCTTCTGCCGGGAGTGGGCAAATGTGATGTTTATTTCGGAACAGACCCGAATACGGCCGTGATGAGCAAACTGACCTTTGCACCGGCCGTAACGTCCGTGAATATCAATTCCTTCGCCGGCTACAGCACACCGCTGACGGAAGGAACGTATTACTGGCGTGTGGACTGCTACGATACCCACCCGACGGACCCGAACAAATTTGTCGGACCGTTCTGGAAATTCACCGCCACCGCCGCTCCGATTTTTGAGAGCATTTCCCCGGCTTACCAGGCCAAGTTTGTCGGCGAAACGGCGGACATCATAACGGCCAACTTTACCAGCGGCTCTTCGATGACGTACACCTGGTACCGAAGTGCCGACAACGCCACCAACACGGCGGCGGATGATGTGGTCGTGGGGACCAACTCGAACACCCTTGCCCTCGGAACCCTTGCCAAGACCCATGCCGGCTGGTATTACTGCGTGGCCTCCGGTGCCGGCGGCCAGACAGCCAGCAGCACCGTGCGGGTTTCCATCAAGCAGCAGATTGCCCATTACACCTTTGACGGGAATGCCAATGATTCCTCCGGCAACAATCTGCACGGAACCCTTCTGGGTGAACCGACGTTTGCAGCCGGCATCTTCGGACAGGCCCTGTTGTTTGACGGCATCGATGATTATGTTCAGCTGCCTGCCGGATTTGACGACTTCTCGCCGGGCCTGACCATTTCCGTCTGGGCCAGACCCGCTGCCGTCACATCCTGGGCACGATTTGTCGATTTCGGCAACGGCGCCAACAGCGACAACATCTTCCTGACCCGAAACGGCACAACGACAAACCTGAGCTACAGCCATTACCGCGGAACGACCAGTGCGGGTACGGTCACAGCCACCGCCGCTCTGAACCTGAATGAATGGCAGATGTATGTCGCTGTGATGGATGCTTCGGGCAGTGTGACCCTGTATCGAAACGGCGTGCCGGTCCAGACAGGCGTTATTCCCCAGATGCCGAATATTATTGTCCGCAACAACAACTACATCGGCGAGAGCAACTGGGCGGATGACGCCTTCTACAGCGGCCTGATGGATGATGTCCAGATTTGGAACTATCCGCTGACGGCCGACCAGATTGCTGATATGTACGCTGCCGGCGCCGGCAGCTTCTGCCGGTTCCGTCCGCAGCTGGACTTCAGCGGCAACTGCATTGTGGACCTGGCCGACCTGGCCATCTTTGCTCAAAGCTGGCTCCAGTGCGGTATCCATCCGGACTGCCAGTAAGATAAGGATTCTGTTTCTTCTCAGGGCAGGTCTTTCCGGCCTGCCCTGAGAAGCTTTGTGTGTGGAGTGTGTGAAAGAAAAAACGTTCAGAATGCAACAAATGAAAACTTTTTTGGAGGTTGGTTATGGAAAGAAAAATCTTTTACCTGCTCTTAATGCTTTTGTTTTTTGTGCCCTCTTCTCGGGCTCTGGTCATCACCACAGAATACGGCAATGGCGCCGATGCGTATATCGGCAATGACACGCAGGTTCGCTCCACGTCCACAGCCGGCGCCGCTGCGACAGAACTTCGAGCCCGCTACAACGGCGGCGGTTCTCGGTTCCAGTGCACCTATCTCCGATTTGATTTGAGCGGGATGACGAACGAAACCTTCGTCGGTGCCCTTCTGCAGCTGGAAGCCACATACATCAAAAGCTCAACCGGACGCCGACTGGATGTCTACGGGCTGACTGATGAGTCGCTGGACAACTGGACGGAATCGACCCTCTGCTATCAGAACGCCCCCGGAATGCTTCAGCCGGCATCCGGCTGGGACACCGGAGACTATCTGATTGATGAAACCAAGTTGACCTGGCTGGGTTTCCTGAACACTCCCGGAACCGGCGGCCAAACCCCGACATATCCCATCACATTCAGTTCCAACACCACCGATTTGGGAACGGCCTTCAGCAATTTCCTGGCTTCGGACACCAACAAACTGGTTACTCTGGTGATTATCAATTCGACCGGCACATCTTCGATCAACTGTGAAGACCGCTTCGCTTCCAAGGAACATGCAACGTTCACAGCACCGGCACTGGTTCTTGTGCCGGAACCGGCAACACTGGCATTGGTAGGCCTGGGCGGTTTGATTTCACTTCGGCGGCGCGGATAACCCACCCGCGTGCAGAAAAAAGGGGAATCCGTCTAACGGCGGACTCCCCTTTTCTTTTTTAAACCGGACTGCAAACAGCCCTATCGGGGCTTTGAATACAGCACAAATCCTCCCTGCGGCGGCAGGCTAATGGTCAGTTTCCGGACATCTCGGGCTGACACATCCCTGGCTTCCAGCCGGTCGGAGTCCGCCCCGTCAGTGATTAAGACTCCCTGAAAATTCCGGGGCAGAAAAGACAGGTCCAGCGTGAGGGTTTTGGCGGTCTTTTCACCATTGATGCCCGCTGCAAACCATTGTTTGCCTTTCCGCCTCGCCAGCACAACCTCTTTGGCCGGATAGCCGGATACGAAACGCGTTTCATCCCAACAGGTCGGCACCGCCTTGAAATACTCCAGTGCAAATGCCGGCAGGGCCTCCGCCTCAAACGGCGCCAGGCCGAAATGCTGAATGCCCGACTCAAAAATGACCGGCAGCGCCATCTCAAAGGCCGGCGTGGTCCGGCGCTGCACCCCGCGAATCCGGCGGCTCATCACCACCGGCGTAAAATCCATTGGAGCGACGACATTTCGCGTAAACGGCAGAATACAGCTGTGTTCGGCCTGCCGGTCGGCGTTGCGCTGGTCAAAGGTGCAGAACTCCATCCCCATCACCGCCTCGGTTGTCACCAGATTGGGCCAGGTGCGGTGCCAGCCGCGCGGCAGCGTCGCCCCGTGGAAATTGGCCAGCAGCTGATACGCCGCCGCATCCCGCAGAATATCCAGATACAGCTGCATTGTCGCCTGTTTGTCCCCGCCGAAAAAGTCCACCTTTATCCCTCGGATGCCCATTTGGCGGAGCCGCTCGAACTCCTCCCGCCGCACGTCCGGCAGATGCACCCGGTTTTTCGGTGTCATCGGCGCTGTATTCCACTCCCCGTTGGAATTGTACCACAAAATCAGCTCCACGCCCTTTTGACGGGCCTGCTTCGCCAGCTCGGCAATCTTCTCATAGCCGACCAGACGGTCCCAGTCGGCATCCACCAGCATATATTCCCAGCCGAGCTTGCCGGCCATTTCCAGATACTCCTGCAGATACGGCAGTTTCGTCCCTTCCGTATCATACCGCAGCCAGCTCCAGGCCGCCCGGCCCGGCTTGACAAAAGAAACATCCTTCACCTTCGAGGGGGCCGCTACATCCGTCGCCAGCGTGGACTGGACGATTGTGCCTAAATCCCGCCCTACGATAACCAGCCGCCACGGAGTGGAAAACGGAATGACGGCTGAAGGAGCAACCGGGTCCTGCGGTCCGCGGTGCTCGTTGACCTGCGGGAAGGCAATCCGATAGACGCCGCCGTCCGAATGCTGCGCCAGCCGGCAGCCGCAGTAATTCTCATCCACCGCTGTTTCACTCAGCAAAACCCAGCCGGCCTGTCCCACCCGAAACAGCGCCGGAAACGCCCAGCCCGCCGAATACGGCGAAGGAAGCCCGACGGGTTTTTCAATCTCATAATGGGCCTCATACGAAGGATAGGTCTTCTCCCAGCCCGTTTTGGAATCGTGCATCGGATGCAGCCAGCTGACCGTCCCGGCCGGAAAGGCAAAACCGGTGTGTTCTTCCTCCACCGAAACCTTCCGCCCGCTCGGCTCCGGAAAATGATAGCGGAATGCCAGCCCGTCATTGGAGACCTGAAAGACAATCTGAATGAGCTGTCCCTGCGGATTGGCCAGGGTTGCCGTCCGCCGGTTGGCCCGATAGGTGATATGACTCTGCTTGCCGTGCGGCATCGTATATTTATCTGACACCTTTTCTGTTTTGGAAAAACGCTTCAGGGTCAGCTGCCCGGTAAAATCCGCATCGCTTCGCTTGATTCCCAGCGGCGATTTCTCCAGAAGGACATCCTCACCCAGCCGAACGGAATAAAACGGCCTGCCCTCTTCCAGCAGAAAATCCACCCGCACGCGTCCGTCCGGACTCTGAATCGTATGGCTCCGTTCCATGGCATACCCCATCTGAACCAAAGCAGCCCCACAGAACAAACACACCGCCAACCGCAATTTCATACAGACTCCTTTCTTAAAAATGCCCAACTCTTTCATTCCAATCGCTTATCCCCTTCCGCTTTTGCATAATTTGCATAAGGAGGAAGGCGGGATTCAAACCGACACGTCATTCCCGCGCAGGCGGGAATCCATTGTACTCTCCCGTGCCTCGTCCTTCGAATCTTCAGCAAAGGAGGAAGGCGGGAATTCAATCCTTTCAGCACAGCTTCATCAGCCCCTTAATCAATCCCTTCAAACATCTCTTCCGTAGCCGTTCGAACCCTTTGGTACACTCCCCCCTGCGAGGGCTGACCGGGTTGCGGCGTTTCATCGGCAATCACGGCGATTTCGGCGACCGAAGCCGTCAGGTCATCCCCAAAGCCCGACAAAGCCCGGATTTTCATCCTTTGGACACGAACCGTTCCGCCGAAATCCATTTGCTGCGGATGAAACGTGGATTCCAGACGGCCTTTCAGCGGCTCGGTCCATTCCTGCCCGTCCTCGCTGAAGCAGATTTCGTACTCGCGAACATCTCCTTCGTGCCCGCGATGGTCCTGCCGATTCATCCATATCAGTCCTTTCATTCGAACCGGCTGTTCAAACTGAATCGTCAGCTCAAACGGATGGCGTCTTTCGCGGCTCGCCCGCCCCGTAAACCAATATGTATTGGGATTGCCGTCAATGGCATTGGCCGCCGCATTGCGTCCATCCTCCCACTGGCTCTGAATCGTCGCACCCAGTTTCTTCATAATCTGGTTGTCAAAAATCAGGCCGCGCAGCTGTTCGACAGAAACAGCGGTCTTCGGAGCAAACCGTTCGCTGTTCATATAATTCAGCAGACTGTACCGCAGCTGCCGGGCCGCCGGACGTTCGGAAAGATTTGTTTCCAAATCCGCCGCACAAACCAGAAGCTTCCCCGCACCGACCCGGCACTCAAAAATCGCCGCCAGTTTATAATTTCGATGCCAATCGTCAATCACCTGAACAATCGGCTCCAGTTCCGCCGGCATATCCGCCAAATTGAGAACCCGGCAGGCGGGCTGGAAAACCTGCTCCCACTGCCAGTCATAATAAAACTCCGTCGCAAAGCCCGCCAGGGCCGGATGGCTCGGCTCACAGACAATCCCCAGAAAGCGCTCCCAATTCGGCCCCATCAGCCGGTTCCAGAATATCGGCAGCCGGCCGATCGGCGGACAGTCCCAGCGCAGCCGGTTATAATGCGGCATCCACAGCACTTTGCCGCCTGCCTGAAGCCGTTCAAAGGCCTCCTGTTCCGAGCGGGTTATCAAAATATCCGCTCCGGCCGGCTCCGACACACCCTTCGGATACACCCAGAAATTCCAGTCATTCTCAAACGGCGTCCCCGTCAGGCCGACAATCAGCCGATACATCGCCGGGGCGGGCAAATCAGCCAAATCCGTCCGGACCCGTCCGAGCGGCATTGCACTGCCCAGCTCGACGACATCCACCTTCCAGCCGCCCTGGCGAACGATGTGTCCGTTTCTGTCTGCAATCCGCCAATAGACCTCCGTCCTGCCCATCGGTTTTGCCCCATAATGAGCGATTCGGACCTCCGGCTCAAAGGGCTCATTCTGCGTGAAAATCCGCTTCTTCAGCACTGCCAGCGGGACCGTCGTTGTGCAGAACCGCCGCCACTGCCGTGCCGAAACATACCCTTTCTCCTCCCAAAAAGCATCCAAAACCCCCACAAGGGCCGTGCCCTGCCCGAGGTAGTCATGCAAATCCAGCAGCTGAAAGCCCGCCAGACCGGGCGTTCGCAGGTTGGCTTCAATTTCCTCCTTATAACAGGCCGTCTGAAACATCCCGCTGGCCAGGGCAAATTGCTTGTTTTTGGCCAGCAGTCCGGCCGCCGCCGTAGACTCCCGGAAAATCTCATAATTGCCCGGCCGCAGATACCCCGTAAACTTCCGGATGATGTCAAAATCCGGATACGCGCACCACTGCCCGAGTTCGTGAACAATGATGGGAACATCCACCCCCTCAATCGAGGACAGATAATCGCCGCCGAACCAGGCCCGATTGCCCCGCACCGGCCGCAAACCGACCCGATGCACCGCCAGAAAATCCGCCCCCTTGACAGGTCCCGGGTCGTCTATCAGCGGCCAGCCCGTGCCCGTCGTATAAAGCCGGCGGGGGTCTTTTTGGCGGTAATGCTCGACCCACTTCGGCAGGGATTCCTTCCAGCGTCCGGCCGGCTCGTTGCTCGGGGAACACAGCACAAACGACGGATGATTTCCGTAGGCCCGAATCATCCGCTCCGTTTCCTCGTACATCCGTGCCTCCATCGCCGTGCCCGGACTGATGGCATTCCACATCCCCGCCTCCGGCTGCAGATAAAAGCCCAGCTCATCGGCCGCCTCAAACGCCGCCTCAGGCGGACAGAACGAATGGAACCGCATATGGTTTAAGCCCCATTCCCGGCAGGTCTTAAACAGATTCCGCCAATACGCCACATCCGTCGCCGGATATCCGGTGAGGGGAAAATCGCCGCCCGAATGCGTCCCCCGAAAATGACTCCTTCGCCCGTTGACCAGCAGATGGGGGCCGTCGGTGCTGATTTGCCGCAGTCCAAAGCGAATCTCCCTGCGGTCATCCGCCCCTCTGCCTGTCAATTCCACCGTCAGCCGATGCAGCACCGGCTCGAACTCATCCCAAAGGCGGGCATTCTTTCCTAACGACACCGTCAGCTCGGCTTGTCCGCCGTCCGCTGTCCAGGAAACGGGCACACGAACCCGTCCGGCTTTCAGGGTCCCTTTTCCCGGCTGGCCCGTGCTGTTCCCGATTTGCACCTGAACCCGCACCGTTTTGTCCTGAATATTCGGATACACCTGGACATCCTCCAGCCAAACCGGCGAGGTGGACTTCAGTTCTATGCGTCCGACAATGCCGTTCCACGTACTGCCCAGCGAATCTGAAACACTGTGGGCATCCGGCCGATAATCCATCAGCATTCGATTGTCCAGCCGAATCGTCAGCCGATAGCGGCCGGGTTCCAAGAGCCCCAAATCAAACACGTGAGGAGCCACGAGAGAATTTTCCGAGCCGACCTGCTGCTCATTCAGCCAAACTGTGGAAAGCCACCGTGTCCTCTCCAAAAACAGCACTACCCGCCGGCCCTTCCAGTTTTTTGGGATTTCAATATCCCTCTGATACCAGGCCGCTCCCAAATAATGACGAGGGGGCTGGGAAAGAAACGGAACCTTCACATCTCCTTCCGCATAGGGCTGATACTCCTTCCTCAAATACCAAAACTTGTCATACAAAGACAACACCCAGGGCGTGTCCTTGCTGATTGGGTTGCCGTATCCCTGGGCCTGGAGAACGCCGGGCAGCTGAATTTCATCCGACAGAACTTTTCGAAACCACTCCTCCCGCAAACCGACATCCTGCGGGTCCAGGGCAAAACGCCATTTTCCGGACAGGTCAAGAGAGAATGGAGCCGCCTGAGTAAAAGCCGACACAATCCATACAAAAAGAATAGAGTACATCGCGATTTGCCTTTGCTTCCGTTCCATGGACATCCTTTCCTTTCTTGAAACCCCGCAGTCAATATCAGAACGTCCTTATTGTAATCAAAGGGCGCTGAAAAGCCAGTTTTAGACAAAAACAAAGAAAAAGACAAAAACAATTTTTTTCTTTCCCTGCCCGTCCAAAAAAGATATAATTTATAGGACTTAGACAAGAATTAACCAATCGCTAATGGGGATTCGGATTGTCGTAAACTTGGATTGCATTTCTTCCGATGAACATCCTAATGAGAACTGGAAGGGACTTTTTTAAAACCGGAGGTCTTGTGAAACGATTTCTTCTCGTCCTACTGGCATTGTCGTTGTCCATTTGCGCAGCCGCCGAGATGGTTCACCGCTACTCCTTCAACACGAATGCCAACGATTTGGTTGGCACTGCCCATGGCGTATTAAAAGGGACAGCGGCCGTTTCCGGAGGTGCCCTGGTCCTGGACGGCTCCAATGCCTGGCTGGAGCTTCCCGCGTCCGTCATCGGCATCAATAAGTATCACAGCATTACAATCGAAGCCTGGTTCACCTTGAACGTCTCAACCGGCTGGAACCGGCTTTTCGACTTCGGAGATACCTACGCTGATGCCGGGGGATACTATCTTTTTTACAGCCCCTCGGCCGGCGGCAGCGGCTCTCGATTCTGCATCTCCACAACCGGTTTCCCCGGCTATCAGACGGGGGAAGAATCGGTAAATGCCTCGATTGTTTCCTCCGGGGCAGCCACTCACATCGCCTGCGTGTATGACGGAATCAATCGTCAGATGCGAATCTACCGAAACGGCTATCTGGCCGCTACAGCAAGCAATATCACACATTTACTGACTGATGTGCGGACGGCGTTTGCTTTTATCGGAAAATCCTGCTACACGTGGGACCCTCTTTTGAATGGGTCCGTCGATGAATTCCGCATCTACAATATCCCGTTTGATGCATCAATGGCCCTGGCCAGTTATCAAGCCGGTCCGAACTCTCCCATCAGCACTTACGCCGTTCCGTCCAATCCGAGTCCGGCCAACGGTCAAAACACCGGCATCCTGCCGACCCTCACCTGGGACGCCGATCCCAACCCGGCTATTTTGTACCATCGTGTATATCTGGGGACAGATTACAAAACCGTTCTGACGGCCACCACGACTACAACCGGGGTTTATCAAACTACAAAGCCCTCTTCAGACAGGACGTTTACCCCGTCCGCTCCACTGGAAAAAGACCAGATTTATTACTGGCGCATCGAAGAAGTCACCTCCTCCGGATACATTTTCAGCGGCCCGGTCTGGAGTTTCCGCGCCGTCAATCCCAAAGCCAACAATCCGAATCCGATATCCGGGGCAATGGGAATCTCTCCGGCCGGTGTGACCCTGCAATGGGAGGCCGGATACGAAGCCGTCGGACACCGCATTCTGTTCGGCACCTCTCCTTCCGCCCTTCAGGTGCTTGAGGAAAATTATCCGCAAACATCATATTGGGTCGGTCCTCTGACGGCGGGAATCGATTATTTCTGGCGGATTGATGAAATCGCCGCCTCCGGTCCGCCTGTTATAGGCGACGTCTGGATGTTCTCCACCAGCGATGTCATTCCGGCCTGTCTGCCGGGTGATTTGGATGGAAACTGCGTCGTGGATTTAAATGATTTGTTCCTCTTTGCTCAGCAATGGCTCCGGACAACGGACTGCCGCGGATACGACTGTGCCGACTTTGACAACAATCAAACGGTCGATTTGCAGGACTTCTCCGTCGTCGCCGCCGGCTGGCAAAACAGCGGCAAACCCCTGATTGTCATCAACGAAATCCATTTCCATCCGGATTCCAACAAAGAACCGGTTGAATTTATTGAACTGTATAACGCCGGGGCCCAGCCGGTCGATTTGAACGGCTGGTATTTTGAAGATGCTGTCGAATACCGTTTCACAGAGTCCTTCGTGCTGGCACCGGGCTCTTTTGCGGTGATTGCGGGCAATCCGGCCGCCGTCTTTCAAAAGTTTGGAGTCTCTGCTTTCGGTCCCTGGCAGGGCAAACTCAGCAACGAAGGCGAGCGAATCGTCCTGCGAAACGCTCTGGGACAGAAAATCGATGAGGTCACCTACGGAAGAGGCTTCCCCTGGCCGGTCGCCGCCTGCGGCGAAGGGGCCTCAATGGAGCTGCTCAATCCCTATCTGGACAACGATTTGGGAGGCAGCTGGCGGAGCTCCGGCTATCAGCCGAATGCGACGCGCCCGGAACTGGCCTTTGGTCCGCCGACCCCGGGCCGAATCAACAGTGTTCTGACCAATAACGCCCCGCCGCAAATCCGTCAGGTTCGGCACACTCCCAAGCAGCCCAAATCGACGGAGCCGATTGTTATTACAGCCAAAATCACCGACCCGGACGGCGTGGCTTCCGTCAATCTGAAAGTCCAAATCGTCCTGCCGGGACAGTACATCCCCGCCTATCTGCCGATTCCCATCGCCTCCCTGCTGGCCAATCCGCATCAGATTCAGCCCCAAAATCCGGCGTTTGAAGACCCGGCCAACTGGCAGAGCTATCCGATGCGGGATGACGGAACCGGCGGAGATGCCGTCGCGGGCGATTCCATTTACACCGCGGTCCTGCCGGCCCAAATCAACAGAACTCTCGTGCGCTACCGCATCGAGGCCACCGACAATACCGGCCGCTCGGTCCGAGTTCCCTACGCCGATGACGGTTCGCTGAACTTTGCCTGTTTTGTGTACAACGGCGTACCGCCCTATGTAGCCAGCAAAGATACCGTACAGCCCTCCGGACCGGGCTATGTGTACAGCTCGGAGATTCTCACTTCCGTTCCGGTGTATCATCTGATTACCCGGGCGGAAGACTTCTTCCAATGCCACGGCTACAACAGCGCCGACCGAATCGATCAGGGCACCACCAACTACAACAATCAGGAAGCCGGCAAGGTCTATAACTGGTCCGGCACCTTCGTGTATGACGGCGAGGTCTATGACAACATCGGCTATCGGCTGCGGGGCGGAAACGGACGCTACAACTACGGTCAGGGCGGAAAACGCTCGATGAAGTTCCGGTTCAACCGCGGCAACTACTTCCAGGCCCGCGACCTGTACGGCAACAAATTCCCCAACCGCTGGCAGCATCTGGTTACCGCCAAAATGTTCGGCAACCGCCTCCAGGGCCGCTACGCCATCAACGAAGTGCTCGATATGATGCTCTGGAATCAGGTCGGAGTCCCGGCTCCAATGGGCTGGTGGTTCCACTTCCGCGTAATTGACGGCCCCGAGGAAGCCCCCAATACCCTCAACGGACAGTATGAAGGCGACTTTTGGGGCCTGTATCTGGCGTGGGAGGATTATGACAACGCCTTCCTCGAAAATCACGGCATGCCCAAAGGCAACCTTTACAAACTCTCGGACAAAATCTACGAAGGCTGGCGGCAGCGGCGGTACCAGGGCCCTGATGCCGTAGATGACGCCTCTGATTATGAAAACATCCGCTGGAACCTGAACGCCGAGGCAACCGCTCAGCAGGTCCAGGCCTGGCTGGATGTGGATATGTGGATTCGCTACCACACGGTTGTGGAGGCCGTTCGGCATTATGACATCTTCTCCGGCCCCAATTGTTTCCACTGTCTGAAAAACGCCGCCTGGTACTTCTATCCGGACTACAAACCGGAAAACCAGTACTGGGGCCGTCTGTGGATTCTGCCCTATGATGTCGACGACACCTGGGGGCCGTTCTTCAATCAGGGAGTTGACCACGGCAAAGCCGCCGTGTTCGACCAATACTACGTCACGGAAGGCCAGCCCGTCCAGCGAACGATTCAGCCCGAAAAAGCCCCGCTCCGGCAGGCCTATCGGAACTACATCCGCGAGTTTGTTGATTTGCACTGGAAGCCGGAAATCATCAACGGAATGATTGATGAGCTGGCTTATCATATCTCCCAGCTGGTGCCGGCAGACCGCGACCGGTGGCGGCTCAACCCCCTTCCGGAAGGCGCCCGGGATGACGGTCCGCTGAGCAATGTGGTGGCGGATTTGAAAAAATTCGCCTGGCAGGGCGGAAGCTGGACCGGCGATCCGTGGTTCGGAGACCCGCCGTGGCCGGGTACCGTGGCCAATCTCGAAGCCCTCGCCGGGGCCGAAGGCGATTCTACCTCTATTCCCTATACGCCGACGATTTCCTACATCGGGACCGCCGGTTATCCGCTCAACGACCTGCGGTTCCAGACCAGTCCATTCAATGACCCGCAGGGCAGCAATACCTTCGGAGCCATCCAGTGGCGGATTGCGGAACATCGGCTCAATTTTTCCGTCCCCGCCGCCACAACCGAACTGACGCTCGTTCCCCAGGAAAGCCAGTGGCGCTACTTCAAAGGCACTCAGGAACCTTCCAGCGTGTTCGGGGAATGGAGGCAGCTGCATTTCAATGATGAAGAGTGGCTCATCGGGCAGACGGCCATCGGTTATGGAGACCGCGACCTTAATACCATCCTGACCGATATGAACCGCAACTACTACACCGTCTATCTGCGCAAGAAATTTGAAGTGCCCAACAAAAACTTAATCCAGTCGCTCAAGCTTCGCGTCCGGATTGATGACGGCTGCATCATCTGGATTAACGGGGTCGAAGTCGCGCGTCTGTACTGCACCGCCGGCGACAAATACTACAACAGCCTGACCGGAAGCACCAACCACGAGGCGGATGATGCGACGGCCTATGAAGAAGTGGTCTTGACCGGGCCCTATCCGTATCTGCTTACCGGCGAAAACATAATCGCTGTCCACGGCCTGCAGGTGTCCACGACCAGCAGCGATTTCTCTGTGGATGTCTCCCTGATTGCCCAAACCACCGAACCGGTGCAGCCCGGACTGGCCTCTCAATCGAACCGCTATGAAATTCAGCCGGTCTGGGTCAGCGAGGAAATCACCGACCCGGCCAATCGGACCATCCAGATTCCTGGCGAGGTCCTTCGCACGGGCCGCACCTACCGTGTCCGATGCCGGATGAAAGACAACACAGGCCGCTGGAGCCGCTGGTCGGAGCCGATCGAATTTGTCGCCGGCCGGCCAATAGGAGCAGACCTCCTGCAGTACCTGCGAGTCAGTGAGCTGATGTATCATCCGGCCCCGGACCCGCTCGGCCGCTATGACAAAGAGGAGTTTGAATTTATTGAACTGACCAACATCAGCACTGACAAAACGCTGGATTTAAGCACCGTGTCCATCAGCAACGGAATCACCTTCTCCTTTGCCGGGGCTTCCGTCACAACCCTGGCTCCCGGTGACTATGTGCTGGTGGTTCGAAATCGAAATGCGTTTAATCTGCGTTACCCGGGTCTGAACTCCAAAATCGCCGGCCAGTATTCGGGCCGTCTGAACAACGACGGAGAGCAGATTGACATCTCCGATACCTGGAATGGGATGATTGTATCCTTTACCTACAACGACGGCTTCGGGTGGCCGCAGGCGGCGGACGGCGCCGGACATTCTCTTGTGCCCGCCGGCTGGTGGACCATGGAAGACCAGCAGGCCGGCATCCTTGATTACGGCGGAAACTGGCGTGCGAGCGCTTATATCGGCGGCTCCCCCGGCGCCCCCGACCCGACTCCGCCTTCCTCGCTGCTGATCAACGAGTTTATGGCCCATACCGACTTCAGCGACCCGATGTATCCGGGCTATGACAGCAACGACTGGATAGAGCTGTATAATCCGACGGCTTCTCCGATTGCTTTTGACGGGTCCTGGTATCTGAGCGATGAGATTACCAACCTGAAAAAATGGGCCATTCCGACGCAGTCTGTTCCGGCCTACGGCTTTGTCAGTTTTGACGAGGTCACCGGCTTCCACAATCCGCTCACCAGCGGCTTCGGTCTGGACAAAGCCGGAGAACGAATCTTCCTGTCCTATCTGCCCGGCATCGTCGGAGTGGACCGGGTCGTGGACTGCATCCGTTTCAAAGGGCAGGAAAACGGCATCTCGATGGGACGGTATCCGGACGGCGGCGCCTACTGGTTCCGGATGACCGGCACACGGGGGCTCCCGAACTCCTATCCGCTGGCGGACCTTGTTATCTCAGAGCTGATGTACAATCCGCCGAATGCTATCGGCGCGGAAGAATACATCGAACTGTTTAACCCCACCAGCCGAACGATCGTTCTGACCAGCCCTGACGGCTCCGGCAACTGGAGGCTGGACAATGCCGTGTCGTTTACATTCCCATCCGGACTGTCGATGGCACCCGGGGCCAGAATCGTCATCGTTCCCTTTGACCCGGTCTTCGAACCCGGCCGTCTGGATGCCTTCAATGCCTATTACGGCTCTTCGCTGGCGGCCGGATTCAACGTTTTCGGCCCCTGGAGCGGCAATCTGTCCAATGGAGGCGAACGGCTGGCCCTCGAAAAACCGCAGGCGTCCGATATTCCGGGGGATCCGTCGGCGATTTCCTGGATTGTCATCGACCAGGTGTACTACAGCGATTATCATCCGTGGCCGGCTGAAGCGGACGGACAGGGTGCTTCTCTGACTCGGCTCTATCCGTTTAATCCGGCCCGTTCCGGAGATGACCCGACAAACTGGACGGCTGCTGCTCCGACTCCCGGCTTCTAAAGCGCTTAATTGCCTGGAGCGGGCAGTCCGGCCCGCCAGTTGATAACGTCATCCCCGTACTGGGCGGGAACAATCCGTTGCAGGGAATGACCGCCGCCGTCCGCACTGGTCGGCCAAGGCGGCGCATCATCGTAGGAAATCTGTTCCACACAGATCCAGAAACGTTCCCTGCCGTATTCCTGATCTCCAGGCCGAACCAGCCGAATCGTCTCTCCGCCGTTATCGAGTTTTGTCCCGCCGGCAAACGGCCCTAAAACCTGCACGCCCGAAGGCATCGTACCGTAATACGCCGTAAAAGCCGTCGGATTTTCCGCCACAATCAGAATCCCGCCGGCGGGAATTGTCGTACCCGCCGGAAACACAAAATCAATTCCCCGGTCAAACCTCCACGGAACCGACTCGGTGATGAAATTGCCCGGAGCAATTTCGGTCGAAACCTCGTCCTGCAGCACAACCGGCTGAGAACTGATATTGCGCAGTTCCAGAAACTCTCCCCCTGTATTGGCGGCGGACGGATGATACTGAATCTCCGAAATCACCACAGGCCCCACCAGCGGATAGGCATTGGCCGCTCCCGGCGTCGGACTGCTCATCGCCGTAAAAGCCGTGCCCCCGTCCAGCGTGCTTTTCTGATAGCGTCCGAAGGTAACCCCTGTGGCGGAGGCTCCGAAACTCTGTGCCGCCTCATAGCCCCCGATTTCCCCGTTCAGACCGCTTCGCAGATAAACGGTTTCGCCGCCTTCGCTGAGGGCAAACGGCTGATTCACACCCGGGGCAGACGGATTCCCAAAATGCAAATCCTCATAAAACACCAAATAGCCGCCGGCGGGCACCGTTGTTCCTGCAGGAATCTCATACTTTTTGATACGACTTTCATCTCCTGTGCTGTCGCTGAGGAACCAGCCGCCGATGGCAATCGGCTGAGACGTCGTGTTGTACAATTCAATCCAGTCCGGCTGTCCGCCGTGAGAATGGGCCAGCAGTTCATTGATTACAATCGCCCCCGGGTCCGGCACCATCCCCGAATCGTCCGTTCCCGGTGAACCGCCGGCCAAGGCACTGGCCCGCCACCCGTCCTTTCGGCTCCACGCCCCCAAATCCGTCTGAGCGGGGTTGCGGACCGTCAACGAAAAACCCTGTCCGTCCGTAATCGGATACCAGCTGTCCTTGTAGGCAAACTCCTGAATGACCGCCCCCAGGGCATCCTCCAGACGAATCGTCTCTCCGGCATTGTCCAGCCGGCCCGTATATTCTCCGGCAATCCGACCGCTGAAGGAAGGATACCGCTGGAGAAAAGCCGCCCGATTGACAACGACGACAATCCGCTCACCGGCGGCCAGAGTCTGGGGCCCAAAGGCAAAATCTATTCCCTTGGTAAATCGAACCAGATTTAGATTGATGGTCTCCGGACCGATATTGACCAGTTCGATGAATTCGTGATTTGGGTCCGGCGGATTGTACATCAGTTCCGAAACCCGCAGATTCTGTTTGACCGGCCCGACCGCGTAAACCGCTTCATTGAGCACGCTCCACTGGCCGGTGCTGCTTCGAATCCTCGCCTTGACGGGAACGCTGGCCGTCAGCTGGATCGGACCGGTATAGGCCGCCGCCGTCGGGGCAATGCCCGCCGGAATGGTTGTATAAACGGAAGGCGCTTCCAACTCCGCCGAAATCAGAAAATCGGAACTGGTGAGATTTACGTTCAGACCGTGAATGGCCAGAATGTTCGTCCCGGCCCGCAGTGCGCTTCTATACGAGGAAATATCAAAAGAATCCCACGCAGAGGAGGCCTCTCGATTGGCGGTAGCCGCCGAGTTCCAGCTCAGGGAAGCAGGGGCGTTTACCCGCCTGACTTCGATTCCGTTCAAAAAAGCCACAAAACCGTCGTCATAGCGAACCCGCAGCGTCAGTGTGGTATAATGCGGCAAAGCGGCGCCGTCCACAGTGAACGGAATCCGGATATAACAGGTTGTATTCTTGTTGTACATCGCCGCTCCGACATCAATTCCAATCATGCTCTCATAGCCGGTCTGCCGTTCGTAGCCGACCCCGCCCGTGCCGCCGGTCCAGCCGGCATCATTGAAAGGTTCGCTGCTGCCCCGCCAGGCCGTCCCGATATCCCCTGTGGGGACCAGCACTTTCTTCGGGGCGCTGTCGGGCACAACAAACCCCTGCGCAACCAGCTGGGTGGATGAAGGCAGACGCGGGTCTGTGCCGTCCAGCGTATAGTAAAGCGTCCCCGAAGGGGTGGATTGCGTCATTGTCAGAATCGAGCCGGAGCTGACATATCCGCCGTGCTGGTACACCCCATTGATATAAAAAATCGGATAACCGAACGATGTGCTGAATAAATTATTGTTGGCAAAGGCCGCCAGGATATACGGTTCACGCTTGGGAATAAAAATATCCGGCACGTAGCGGACCGGAAACGCCGTCGTTTCCGGCAGCACAGCAGATACCTCACCGAAGACCTCCCACCACTTCGACAGAAGATTGGCCTGAGTCAGAACCCCTCCGTTGCGAAAATGCCGGTGCACCCGGTCGGCAAACATCTGCCGAAACTCCGGATTGTTCCGCAGGGCCCGGTACAGCTGAGAAATCGGACACCAGGACAGGTTGTTCAGCCCTGTCGGAGATGTCCAGCTGGGAAAATGCTCAAAAGAATTTTTCTGCAGATTTTCCCCGTTGTTTCCGAATATCCACGTTTCCGCCAGTCCTTCCGCATCCCAAATGCTGAATGCAAATTTCCCATCCGGAGTCCTTCGCCGATGCACATCCCAGTTGTTGCCGGGCCAGTCAAAATTGCCGATGTAATTCTGAAGAATCAGCATATCGATAAAGGACGGAAGGTCCAGCCGGCTTGCCACATACTCATAATCAGCCATATTGCTCAGATTGCGGTTGTTGGCATACCAAAGCAGACTGCTCCAGGCCGCATCGTCCCCGTCCCGCACGCCGGACTGTGTAATGACGTCAAAGTCGTCTTTGGTGTTGTACCATTCCTGATAAAACTCCTTGTCACCGCGGGCGGTTGGATTGTAATAGCCGCGATAGACGCCATTGATGTACAGATTGGCAAAGAAGCCGGTCACCTGCGCATGCCCCATGTCCCGAAACAGCCGACGGGCCCATTCATCCTTGACAAACGGCGTGCAGGCGTCGTTATGACCCGCGCGCAAAACAATGCTCTCAAACGAATCCACATTCAGAAACGGAAACAGCGGATACTCCAGCCGCCCTGTTCCGTACACATTTCGAAACCAGAGATTGAAACTGAACTTGTTGGTGTTCCAGCCAGGCCACCAGTTTACCCAGCAGGTAATCCAGTCCTCCCCGCGCGTATAGCGGGGCCGCGTAAAATCGCTGCCGTGAACCCGAATCCCGCAATCCTGCTGAAAAGCCGCTCCCGTATTCCGATTCAGATATTCAAACGAGACGGGCCGCTCATAGCTTCGTCCGCGCTGCAGCGGATTGTTATAGCTGCCCGGGCCGCTGGACTGCCAGACGCCGTCGCTGTATGTGCCGCCGACAATCGCCATCACCCCATCCGGCTCGTACAGAGATTTCTGCGGGTCTCCGACAATGGAGATAACCGGCATCGACCGTATCGCTGCAGAAGCCCCGAAAAGGTACGTGTGCGTGCCGACAGGACTCGGCTTCCAGCCGGTCTTGACCGCCGCCGCACGAATACAGCGCGTGGAAGAGACCGAAATCGGTCCCGTGTACCGCACGGCTGACGCCGTTGGGGCCTCATTTTCAATCGGAGTGCTGCTGTTGGTTGTATAATAAATCGTCACCCCAGGCGTATCACAGCTTAAAATCAGGCTGAACGGTGCATCATAAAACCCCCGCTTGTGGCTGAACTCCACATCGCCGACAAGACCGCTGTATGCGCTGCTGTTGGCCGCTCCGGGGGTGGGCACAGCAAAAAACCGCTGGTCAGAACCTCCATCCGGCCAGCGTCCGTACGAAAGATTGGTTGTCTGGGTTCCGAAAACGACGGTATCAATCGGCTTGACCCCGTCCGTATCAAACAATCCGATTTGCTCGCCTGCCGCACTCAGACTGAATGAGGCGTGCAGTCCGGGACTGTCCTGAACGTGCCCATCCGCCCAGACCACCAAAAACCCCTTTGGAGGAATCGTCGTTTCCGACGGCCGACCGAAGGGAAACCGCCAGGCGGTCGGATTGTTCAGATTGTCGGTCAGATACATCCCGGCCAAATCAATCGGCACATCGCCGGCATTGTAAATCTCAATCCAGTCATCAAAATGTCCCTGCGGATCGCTGATGCCGCTGGCGCTGTTGCTGGATGCCATAAATTCATTAATCAGCAGCGGCGGATGATACAAATCGGTCAGCCAGTTCATCGCAAACTGCTGGAAATCCGACAGGGTCACGCCGGAAAGACTGTCCAAATCCGCACAAAACAGACCGGAACAGGACACGTCGGTCAGCCACTGTTCTCCAAAAATAACCAGGTCGGTCAGGTCCACCCGCCAATCCTGATTTAAATCGCCGACCGGATAGGAACCGCCTGCGGCCGCCGCCAAAGAGACAGCCGCCCACAGCAGAAATCGTTTCATGGTTTCCCGCCTTCCTCTCCTTCTGTCCTACGGCTGAATACCGGCCGATGACGCCGTCCGCACCTCCCATCCTCCGCCGGATTTCACCCACAGCATTCCGGTATCCCGATAAAACTGCAACAGGGCCGTCGAATACGCAAAAACGGCCTCCGTAAAGGCCCGATGGGCCTGATAAGAATCCTTCTGGGCATCGAGGACATCGCGGCTTTTGGCCCGGGCAACCTGCATCAGCTCGAGGGTCTTTTCCAGCCGCTCCTGTGCCAGCCGGCAGGCCTCCTTTTGAACCTGATATCGCTGCCGGGCTTCCTGACAGTCCCGATAGGCCTTCCGCACCTCCAGAACCACCTGCTCGGTCAGCTGCTGATGAATCCGCTGCTGCTGCGCCCAGGCAATCAGGGCCCGCTTGTAGTTATTTTTCTCCCTTTCCCGGTCCAGCGGCAGGTCCAGCCGAAGCGTTGCCTCGTAGCGGTCGCGAACCCGCTGCAAATCGCCCGGGTCGGCCCCGAACGCATACCGTCTGGCGCCGTCGTTGGCGGGGCTGTAAAAACCCACGAAGGTCAAATCCGCCTTCAGGGCATCCGCCGCTATTTCTGCATGCCGCTGTGCATCGAGCGTGCGGTCAAAGGCATTGGCCAAATCCAGACGCTGATTCAGGGCCGCCTCAATTGCCTGCTCCTCCGTCAGAGGCAGCTCGCGGAGCCCATCGGCCAGGGCCGCCCATTCATTCACATCCGGTTCAATCGGCGCCTCCTGCGGAATATTGAGCATCCGTTTGAGCACATCTTTCTGGGTTTCATACTGCTGCCGTGCCTGAAGGTAGCTGTCCCAGGCGCGGATTTTGTCCTGATGGGCCTGCTCCAGTTCAAACGCCGCTAAACGGCCGGCCTGAACCAGCGGAGCCATCCTGTCATAGATCGACAGCATCTGCAGGTAGTGCTCCCGGCTGTATTTCAGCTGCATCTGATAAAAAAGCAGGCGGTAATACTCCGTCACGACAGACACCAGAAAGGTCTGGCGAAACCGATTGAAGTCCCGAATGGCATACAGCGTATCCTGCTCAGCCTGCGTCAGGGCCTCCAGAACAACCTTTCGGTCCGCCCCGCGAAGAAGCGGCTGGGTCACCGCCGCCTGAAAGATAGTCTGCAGACCGCTGCGGAAGTCCCCCGACAAGACATCCATATAGCCGACCGACAAACCGCTTGTCAGAACCGTACCGCTCGCCAGCAGTCTGCGGATGCCTCCTTCTCCGGAACCCCCCAGGGCCTCCCGCCCGCCCTCCCCTCCCTGGTCGCCTTCTTTGGCATATCCCCCCGTGGCCCGCGCAAACGGCGTCCACTCATACAAATGCTGCGCATCCCGCAGATTCAGGGCCGCCAGATACAGCTGCTCCTTGGCGGTCTGATATTCATGGGTCCTCGTCACCGCCAGCTCGGCCGCCCGGGCCAGCGACAGAACAGGGTTTTGTTCAAATTCCTGGAGGCGCTCCGGCCGGCTGGGAGATGAAAAGGGGTCTATCCGGTAATCTGCTCCGTCTCCGAAAGACTCCTTCCAGCGGTCTTCCAAAAGGGAATACACAACGTCATCCGTCTGACGGCTCACTCGTTCCGGGTCCAGCGAACATCCGGCAAACCATAAAAGCAGATAACAAATCCCCCCGGCTGTGAGAACCGTGTTTTTCATGGATTTCGGAGGTTCCTGTTCATAAAAACCGACGGCTAAATGCCGCGAATTCCCACCAGTTCATTCGGGAGCAGCTGCATATCCGGATGCACCGGAATCCGAACGGGTCGGCCCCATTCCGGAATCGTCGGATTTTTCCAGAGCCGTTCCGGCATCAGTTCCACCATTGGGCCGATTTCAGCCACCTCGGAACGCAGGACCTTTCGGGGAGCGGACGTCTTGATGATTTCGACCGGCTGACGCAGTGTGATGGAAGCGCCTTGTTCCTGAGGCACCCAGGCCGTCACAAAATCGACGGACGGGGCCACCAGTGTCAGAATCGGCATATCCCGGCTGACGGTCTGGCCGGGTGTACAGCCGACGGAGGCAACAATCCCATCAAAAGGAGCCTCGAGAACCACATCAAAATGCACGGCCGAAAGCTCCTCCAGCCGCTTTTCCTGCTGAACAATGGCCCGCCGAAGCGGCTCCAGAGACAGCATCGGCTCCGGAGAAACCGAACCAGCCGAAGCCCGGAAGGCCTCCAGACGCTCCTGAAGAGTCTGATAATCCTGTCGGGCCTGCTCCAGCCGCTGCTGGTCCTGAGCAATCTGAACCGCCAGGGCCTCCGCCTGAACCCGGACTTTCTGCAGTTCGTACGGTTCTATCGCCTTCCTGGCCAACAGCTCTTCGAGGACCCGCTGTTCGTTTTCGAGGTCTTTGAGCTGAATGCGAGCCGGCTCAAGACGCGTCTGAATCTCCAGAATCAGCAGGCGAGTTCGTTCTGCATCCAGGGCCATCTGGTGCTCGCGATAGAGCTGCTCGAGGCGCTCGCGTGACTGTCCGGCGGCCAGCTGTCGAATCATCTGTTCGGCCTGCAGTTTCCGATATTCGAGCTCCGTCAGGGCCGCCGCTTTCTCCGCTTCCAGCTGGGCCCGCGTCCGCTCAATTTCCGCCGGCGCCAGAAGCCGCAGAACCGCCAGGGGCTGTCCCCGGCGGACTGACTGATACAGATGAACCGGCACCGAGATGACCCATCCGGAATCCGGTGCGGTGAAGACACAGGTCTGCGAACCGGCGATTCCCACCGTTGAAAACCGCCCGTGACGATAAAAGAAAAGATAACAAACCGCCGCCAGCGCCGCCAGCCAGACCAGTACCGGCAGCAGCCCCGTCAGGATATGCCCCTTTCTCTTCGAAATGATTCTCCGGTCAGAGTTCAAGGATTTGCTCCTGAATGGCTATGCTCAGATTCTCAATTCCTTCGATTTTCCGCAGTTCGGAAAGCATCTGCTGATTCAGAGAGGCCTTCCGCAGAGTAATCTGATAGGCGTAATCCATCCGGGAACGGTCCGGCCCGCGGCTTTGGGAAGAGGTCAGGACAATCGTCCGGCAAAACCGCCGGAGCACCTTAAAAAGCGGATGGTCCGGACTCAGCTCGCCGTGAAAGGTAAACCGAAGCAGCGCATTGCTTGAATGAAACGCCCCGAAATCCGCCCAGTACAGATAGAGCAGCACCAGCCCGAGAACCGCCGTGCCGATGACGGCAATCGCATATCGTCCGGACCCGCAGGCCATGCCGATCACCAGAGCGCAGAACAAAAAAGCAATGTCCCGCGTGTCCTTAATCATGTTTCGAAACCGGATAATCGACAGCGCCCCCATCAAACCGACCGCCACGACAAAGCTGCCGGCAATCGTCGTCATCACAAGGGCCACCACTATCGTAATCACAATCAGCGACTGCACAAAGGATTTGGAATACGACAGTCCGTGATGCGTAAACGAATAAATCCACGCCAGCACCTGTCCGAGCACAAACGCCAGCAGCAGCGACAGAATCACTGTCAGAGCATCCGCTCCCGACTGCGAAGAATAATCATCAAATAGATGCCGTAATCCGTCCATCATTCCAGATATCGGAAGAGGACCCCTTCCGAAAAACAGGATACAGAGGAGACATATTTGGACATTGACGACAGATTCAGTTCAAACAGGCGAATCATCGTCTCCAGCCAGGCCGGATAATGGTCCGTAAACTTGATTTCCAAAACGACAAACGGAACCGGCACGGTCTGCCAGCCCGGTCCATTCAGCGTCACCTCCAGCCCGTGCGGTTTGCGGAAATGAAGCTGCCGATCAAAAGTAACCCGCACCCGATGGTCGCCCTCCCCTTCATAGGCCTCCCGCATATACCGAACCAGAACGACCGGCTGAGCCTGCAGCGCCTGTTTGTAAAACAAAAACTGCTTGAGGGCCTGGCGGTCTTTCTCCGAGCGGCCGTGAAGGTCCAGCGTCCCCTCCAGGGCAGCCTGCAGTTCTGAGCGTTCAACTCGAGCCCGGCTTTTGACAATTACTTTATTCACCCGCCGCTTGACTTCCAAAAACAGCGGGGTCTGCGGCAGGTCATTGTACGTTCGAATCCGCAATTTAAACCGGTTCGACTTGCCCGAAAGCGTTTCCCGGCACAGCTGAAGGTCTGGAGAGTCCCAATACAGACTCGAAATAGGGTACTGACGGTCCGGATACATCAGGGCATATTTATCCACCGACAAATAGTGCTGAACAAAATCTCGAATGGCCTGAGCTTTTCCCTCCGTAATTCGGTACTTCAATTCATAGCGGCAGCAGGTTAAATCTTTGCGGCCCAGAGAACAGACCGGAGCGATTTCCTCCCTGGATGGGCCGGCGAGTTCTGCCTGAATTGGAGAGGGGCCGGAAAGCTCAGCGGGTTCGAGGGGAACGGTATCTTTTCCCGGCGACCTCTTGACCGGTTCTACCACCTTCTTATCTTTTCTCCCTGTCAGAAAGCTTCGAAACATTTGTGTGAATCAGCAAAAGCTTCTAAAAAAGAAGTCCCATTCGGACGAAATTTATCTTCTTCCACACCCTGACGAACCCCACACTCTTCTGTATGCAAGAAAAACCGCCCCTCTTGAGTTTATTTTAATCCATTTCTAATCGAATTATAACGAAAAAACAAGAAAAAAGTCAACACCAATATCTGAATATTCTGGAACAAAAAAGTAAAAAACCTTTGCTGAAAAAGATTTTGAGCCGCTCAAGAATCAGGAAAAGATTATCGGGCCTGTTTGGACTCTTTCCATTCCGGAAACCCTTTTTGTGATAGGGTGCAAAATCGGGTACATTTGGCCCTTTTTCGACAAAAAAAGGACTTGCCGATTTTTCTGCAAGTCCTTTTTTGATAAGCATTTGGCGGGGGGAGGATTCGAACCTCCGACCTCCGGGTTATGAGCCCGACGAGCTACCAGACTGCTCTACCCCGCGATCAGGTTTTGTCTTCTATACCACAGTTTGCGGCCTTGTGCAACCGCTCATTCAATTATTTTTCGAGCATCCGGCGAATTTGTTCGGCTATCTGAGCGGCCTTTCCTTCCGGATAGGAATAGGAAGGCCAGTTCCGGAACAGCCCATCCCCTGTCTTTCTGGGAATAATATGAAAATGCAGATGCTCGACAATTTGTCCGGCCGCTCGGCCGTTGTTGCAAAGCACATTGTATCCATCCGCTTTCATCGCCTTTTGGACGGCCCCGGAAACTTGAGATAAAACGGCCGCCAGACTCGAAAGCGTCGAGGCCGGGCATTCATCCAGCCGGTTGTAATGCCGCCTGGGGATTACCAGTGTATGCCCATCCGATACCGGGCCAATATCCAGAAAGGCCAGAACCTCCTCGTTTTCAAAAACCTTTGCGGAGGGAATCTGCCCTGCGGCGATTCGGCAAAATACACATTCATCCATCTGAATCCTCCCGCCTGAACCGACAAAAAAAGCGGACGCAGTACCGCCGTCCGCTTTGGAAAATCCGCTTAGGACTTCTTGGAGGTCTTTTCCGGTTCTGATTTGCCCTGCTCAACCAGCTGAAGCAGAACCAGACGCCCGTTGTCGCCGAGCCGGTGCCTGGGCAGGCGAATAATTCGCGTATAGCCGCCCGGCCGGTCCAGGAAACGGGGGCCGATATCACTGAAAAGCTTTCCAATCACCGTGCCCACCTTGACCATTCGGCCGTCCTCTTCTTTGTAAATCGCCCGGTCGTTCAGCAGACGAAGTGCCTGCCGACGGGCGTGAAGATTCCCCTTTTTGGCCAGCGTAATCAGCTTCTCGGCAAATCCGCGGACCTCTTTGGCTTTTTCCAGCGTCGTCGAAATCGTCTCATGCTCAAACAGAGAAGCCGCCAGATTCCGACGCAGGGCGAGCCGATGCTCGCTGGTTCGTCCCAATTGTCTTCCTGCTATCCGATGACGCATATCCAATCACCTCAATTTTGTCTTTTTTCCGCTTTGTTTTAGACTCCGGTCATCCCTAAGGACAATCCGAGTTCCGCCAGTTTCCGCTTGACCTCACGCAGACTGGTTTTCCCGAAGCTGCGAATCTTCAGCAGGTCCGCTTCCGTCATCTTCACCAGCTGTCCGACGGTCTGAATATTGTTCGACTCCAGGCAGTTGCTCGAGCGGACCGTCAGCTCCAGCTGCTCAATCGGCATCGCCAGTTTGGCCGCCAGTTCCTCATTGACCGCCTTGGACGGCTGCGGCTCGGCCTGGACCGCCTCTTCCACAGTCTCTTTGCCCAGCTGGTCATACTGAACAATCGGGTTGATGTACTTGCGGAGAATCTTGCCCGCTTCCACCAGAGCCATTTCCGGCGTGACGGTGCCGTCCGTCCAGATTTCCAGAATCAGCTTGTCATAGTTGGTGCGCTGGCCGACTCGTGTATCCTCCGTCTTATAGCGTACGCGCAGAACCGGCGAATAAATCGCATCGACCTCAATCCGCCCGATTTCCTGCTCTGCGCGGTCGGAGGCCGCAATCCGCTCGGAAGCCGGCGAATAGCCGCGGCCGTTGCCCACCACCATTTCCATCTCAAAGTTTACATTTTCCGTCAGCGTCGCCAGCACCAGATCCTTGTTGATGATTTCAATCGCCGGGTCGCACTCAATCATGCCCGCCGTCACAGGACCGACCTGATTCGCACGCACTTTCATCGTGCGGCGCTGGTCGCCCTGCATCCGAACCACCAGACGCTTGACGTTCAAAACGATATCCGTCACGTCCTCCATCACCCCCGGGATGGACGTAAATTCATGCGTGACATTCTGAATCTTAATGGATTCAACGGCGCTGCCTTCCAGCGAAGAAAGCAGAATCCGCCGAAGACTGTTTCCGATTGTCGTGCCGAATCCCCGTTCAAACGGCTCGATAATAAACCGGCCGTACCGGTCGGTGGACACATCCGTGTCCTTCTGCACACGCGTCGGCAGTTCCAAACCTCTCCAGGTAATTCTCATACATAGGCCTCCAGCAGCGGGCGAATGTTCTCAGTGCTTTTCTTCGGGCCGAAAGGAGAAGAAAACCACTCTCTGGAATCCGCCCGGTTTTCCAATAATTCGTTATTTCGAACAGAACTCCACAACCAGATGTTCTTCAATCGCCAGCTGGACATCCTCACGGGACGGCAGAGCCACGACAGTGGCCGCCGGCTTGGAGGCATCCAGCTGAAGCCAGCCCTGCACCTGAAAATTCGGATTGGCCTCCAGCTGGGCCTTGACCAGCTTGCGGGTCCGTTCCGAGTTCTTCAGGGTAATCTTGTCGCCGATATTGACTAGTCGGTCCGGAATATCCACCCGCCGGCCGTTCAGATAAATATGCCCATGGGCAATCAGCTGCCGGGCCGCCTTGCGGGAGGGAGCAAAGTTCAGCTTAAACACCACATTATCCAGACGCCGTTCGAGAAGCTCCAGCAGCGTACGTCCAGTGTTGCCTTTCCGGCGGGCGGCTTCGCGGAAAATGCTCATAAACTGCTTTTCCATCAGCCCGTAATACCGTTTGACCTTCTGCTTTTCGCGAAGGCGAACGCCGTAATCGCTGTAGCGTCCTCTCCGCCAGCCGTGCATTCCGGGAGCCATGCTCTTTTCCCGCCGCTCAATCGCACACTTGGCGGTTTCGCACCGTGTGCCCTTGAGCATCAGCTTCATTCCTTCTCGCCGGCATAACCGACATGTAGGTTCAAGATAACGTGCCATATTCTGTCAGCTTCCTCTTTGTAAGGTTCAATTGTTCCGTTGTCCGGATTAAACACGCCGACGCTTGCGGGGACGGCACCCGTTGTGCGGAATCGGCGTGACATCCTCAATGGAGGCAATCCGAAGACCCGCCTGCTGAATCGCGGCAATCGCCGATTCCCGGCCGGACCCGGGCCCTTTGACGCGGATTTCCACCTCGCGCAGGCCGCTGCGCATCGCCGTACGGGCCGCCTTTTCCGCCGCCCGCTGTGCCGCAAACGGCGTACTCTTCCGCGAGCCCTTAAAGCCCACGCTGCCGCCGGAATCCTGACAAATCGTATCGCCGTCCATATCCGTGACCGTAATCAGGGTGTTGTTGAACGTCGCCGTGATATGAACAATCCCGCGAACCACATTTTTCCGAACTTTTCGTTTTACGCTTTTGGCCATAACCAATCAACTCCTCTATTCCGTCTCCGCTGCGACGGCTGGTCTTAGCGGTTACCGCATTTCTTTGACGCTCTTCTTGCCGGCCACGGTTTTCCGTTTGCCTTTCCGCGTACGGGCATTGCTTTGCGTCTGCTGACCGCGAACCGGAAGACCGCGGCGGTGACGAATGCCCCGATAGCAGCCGATTTCCTTCAGACGAGCGATATCCTGCGAAACCTTTCTCCGCAGCTGCCCTTCCACGAGGTAGTCCCGGTCGATAATCTGGGTGATTCGGCTGACCTCATCTTCCGTCAATTGCCCGGCCCGCACCTGCGGATTGACCTTGGCTTCCTCCAGAATCTTGCAGGCCAGATAGCGTCCGATGCCGTGGATGTAGCTTAAGGCAATCCACGCCGGCTTGTTGTTCGGTACATCTACACCAATGATACGGGGCATATGAACTCCTGTCGCTTAGAAAGACTCGTTATCAGCCCTGACGCTGCTTATGACGGGGATTCGAACAAATCACTCGCAAAACCCCT
The DNA here is from genome assembly GCA_037479115.1 of Anaerohalosphaeraceae bacterium. NCBI lineage: Bacteria > Pseudomonadati > Planctomycetota > Phycisphaerae > Sedimentisphaerales > Anaerohalosphaeraceae > Anaerohalosphaeraceae bacterium. The sequence goes on from JBBFLK010000010.1 coordinate 63,158, forward strand.
TTGCGTCGGACCAACTTGCAGTTTTCACAAATTCGTTTTACGGAACTTCGTACTTTCATAGATTTTTCCCTGTCCAACCGGGTGTTAACTTCTCGTAATAATCCGTCCTCGGGTCAAATCATAAGGACTCATCTCCACCAGCACCTTATCCCCCGGCAGTATCCGGATAAAATGCATCCGCATTTTTCCGGACACATGGGCCAGGATGCGATGGCCGTTCTGCAGCTCTACCCGAAACATGGCATTCGGAAGAGCTTCTACGACCGTCGCTTCCAGTCTGATGGCATCTTTTTTCGCCATATCCCTCTGTTTTTTTTCTCCTGACGGCTGATTACCCGGCCTTCTCATCGAGCGTTAAAACCTCACAGCCGCCTTTTACCACTGCTATTGTATGTTCAAAATGGGCCGAATACTGCCGATCTTTTGTCACAACGGTCCATCCGTCTTTCAGCGTCCGAACGCCCGGCTTGCCCATATTGACCATCGGTTCTACCGCCAGCACCATCCCCTCCTGAAGCACGATATCCTCGCGAAGCAGTTCCGGGCTGACAAAATTCGGCACCTTGGGCTCCTCATGCATTTCCGTCCCGATGCCGTGCCCGACATAATCCTTCACCACGGAAAATCGGGCTTCTTTCGCACAGGCCTCCATCTGGGCCGCTATCGTACTCCACCGAACCCCCGGCGCCATCCGCTCGATCGCAATCTGGAGCATCCGCTCCGTCACCTCCAGCAGCCGCCGATGTGCCGGAGCAATGGGGCCGATTCCGATGGTAAAGGCTGCATCGCCGCAGTATCCATCCAGTTTCACCCCGAAATCGACGCTCAGAATATCGCCCGGCCGCAGCACCACATCCGGCGAAGGAATCCCGTGCACCAGCTGCTCATTGACCGAGGTACAAACGGCCCCCGGGAACGGCCGGCCTCCGGAAGGATTGGGAACCCCTTCAAACAGGGCAATCGCTCCGGCCTCTCGGGTCAATCGGCGGGCCAGGGCATCCAGATGCGCCGTGCTGACGCCCGGTCCGGCTTCCTCTTTGAGTTTTGAAAGAACCTTCGCCACGACCTGTCCGGCCCGGCGGATTTTCTCGATTTCCCGGCGGCTTCTGAGCTTAATCGCCATAAGGGCTCAATTTAACGTCCCAGCCGCCCGAGTGCTGCAAAAACGGCCTCACTGACTTTGTCAATCGGCTGGTCCGCATCAATCACAATAATCCGGCTTTGCGTACGGCGATAATATCCCAGAACCGCCGCCGTCTGCTCATGGTACGTTTTCAGTCGATTCGAAACCACTTCGGGACTGTCATCCTTGCGCTGCACAAGCGGGCCGCAGCCTTTATCACACTGTCCGTCCACTTTCGGCTTCAGGTTGACAATATGATAAACAGCCCCGCATTTCGGACAGCTCCGCCGGCCGGTCATCCGGTCCAGAATCGCCTCATCCGGAACTTCCAGCGAAACGATCGCATCGATGGTCTCTCCGGCCTTTTTCAGCGCGGCATCCAGCCCTTCCGCCTGCACGACGGTACGGGGAAAACCGTCCAGAACATATCCTTTGGAGCCGGTTTTCTTAATCGCCCCAATCATCATATCAATTATCAAATCATCCGGAACCAGACCGCCGGAATCCATATAGGACTGGGCCTTGCGCCCCAATTCGGTCCCGGCCGCCCGTTCGGCCCGAAGGATATCTCCGCTGGACAAATGGGCCAGGCCGTATTTTTCTGCGATTCGCTTGCACTGTGTGCCTTTGCCGGCACCGGGCGGTCCCAAAAGAATCAGCTTCATACGCGAGCTCCCCGAATCCGTCCGGCCGACGAAAACCCTTCGTAGTTTCGCATCAGCAGGTTCGCTTCAATCCGCTGCACCAGGTCCAGCGAGACGCTCACCACAATCAAAAGTCCCGTTCCTCCGAGGAAGGAAGCGGCCGTATAGTCCACGCCGAACATCTGCGTGACCAGACTGGGCACCACCGCAATAATCGCCAAAAAGGCCGCCCCGAAGAAGGTAATCCGAATCATCACGGTTTCCAGATATTCGGCCGTCCGATGGCCGGGACGAAGCCCCGGAATAAAGCTGCCGCGGTCCCGAAGATTTTTGGCCATATCCTTCGGCTGAAACTGGACCGTCGTCCAGAAATAAGCAAACACAAAAATCAGAATAATATAAAGCAGGTTATACGTGTACGCCTGGGGGCGGAACGCTTCGATAAGCACACGCATAAAAGCCATTCCTCCCAGCAGATTGGGACGGGCCAGCTGCTCCAGAATAATCGGGGGGAACATCATCAGCGACGAGGCAAAAATAATCGGCATCACGCCGCCGTGATTGACCCGAAGCGGCAGATAATGCTTGGCCCCGCCGTACATCCGATGGCCCCGCATCTGCTTGGCCTGCTGAATCGGAATCCGCCGCTGGCCCTGCGTAATCAGAATCGTTCCGGCCACGACAAATACAAACGCCAGAATCAGGAAGACAACTGTCAGAATCCCGTAAGTGCCGGGCTCCGGGCTGACCCGCAGGTCCGTCTTTTCAATCACCCCGAGCACCGCGGCCGGCATCCGGGCCAGAATGCCGGCCATAATAATCAGACTGATGCCGTTTCCGATTCCGTATTCGTCAATCTGCTCGCCCAGCCACATCAGAAAGATGGTGCCGGCCGTCATCCCCACCACGCCCATCAGGATTGCCCGGCCGTGCATGCCCGGATACGTGTATCCGTCCATTGCCGCCATCCGCATAAACATCAGTGCCTGAATGATGCACAGCGGAACCGTCAGATAGCGCGTGTATTCCTGAATCTTTTTGTAGCCGGTCGCCCCCTCCTGGCGGAGTTTCCGAAGCGGCGGATAGATTTCCCCCAGCAGCATCAGAATAATCGAGGCCGAAATATACGGCATAATCCCCAGTCCAAACAGACTGCTGTGCTCCAGCGTACCTCCGGTAAACATCTGAAGCACCTCGGCGGCGCGTCCGAACGGTGTTTCCTTATCCCGAGAGGCCGCCTGCTTGGTGATCTGCTCCTGGTCGAAACCGGGAACCGGAATATGATAGCCGATCCGGTAAATCACCAGAAGGGCCAGCGTAAACAGAATCTTGTTTCGCAGGTCCGGAATTTTGAAGATGTTGACAAATGTCGTCAGCATGTTGTTGGTCCTTCCGTGTCTCGACCTCAGGCCACCACTTTTACCGTCCCGCCGCAGCCGGATATCTTCTGCTCTGCGCTTTTGCTGAATTTATGGGCCGACACCGCCAGTTTTTTGGTCAGTTCGCCGTCCCCCAGAATTTTCACGCGGCTTTGCACGCTCCGGACAAGTCCGGCACCGGCCAGCTCCTTGACCCCGACCGTATCCCCGTCGCGGAAATACCGCTCGAGCTGGGAAACATTGACGATTTCGTATCGCTCGGAGAACGGAGCATTGCTGAAGCCCCGCTTGGCCAGCCGGCGAAACAGCGGCATCTGGCCGCCTTCAAACGCCGGATGGAGGGAGAACCCGGAACGGCTCCGGTCGCCTTTGTGGCCGCGACCAGCCGTCTTTCCGTGTCCGCTGCCGGGACCTCGGCCTACCCGTTTCCGCTTTTTATTTGCCCCGACCAACGCTGTAATTTCATCACTTCGCATGGTTGACTCACCACCTTTTGACTGCTTCCACCGCGACCCCGCGGATCGATTCGATGGTTTCCTTATCCCGCAACTGCAGCAAACCGTTCATCACGGCCTTGACAACATTCTTGGCCGAGCGGCTGCCGTTGATTTTCGTCAGCACATTCCGAATCCCGGCGTATTCGAGGACCGCCCGGGCGCTGGAACCGGCAATCACCCCGGTACCCGGACTGGCCGGAATCATTGTAATCTGCGTCGCACGGCTCTTGCCGATCACTTCGTGCGGAATCGTCCCGCCGACGACCGGAATGCGCTTCAGATTTTTCTTGGCGTCCTTGATGGCCTTTTCCACCGCCGGCGGAACCTCATTGGCCTTGCCGTATCCGACGCCCACCGTTCCGTTTCGGTCGCCCACCACCACCAGGGCCGAAAAACTGAACCGGCGGCCGCCTTTGACCACCTTGGCGTTCCGAAACACCTTCACCACCGTATCTTCCAGCGGCTGTTCGCCCGGCATTGTTAGTCTGGTTTCTTCAGCCAACTCTGTTCTCCGTTTCTGCAGGTTTCTTGATTCCCGTATTCCTTAAAACTTCAGGCCCGTCTCGCGGGCTGCATCCGCCAGAGCCTTCACTCGCCCGTGAAATTTGTATCCGTTTCGGTCAAAACAGACCGCTCGAATTCCCATATCCAGCGCCTGCTTGGCCAGCGCCGCCCCGACCGCCTTGGCAGCCTCCCGATTGCCTCCGCTCTTGAGCTGTCCCCGAAGAGCCCGGCTCATTGTGCTGGAGGAGACCAGCGTCACCCCCGCAATATCATCAATAATCTGAGCGTAAATATGCCGGCTGGAGCGAAACACCACCAGACGCGGACGCTCCGGCGTCCCGAAAATCTTTCTCCGCGAGCGGAAATTACGCCGCAGACGCGTTCGTTGTATCCGTTCTCTCTGCATCCAACAACTCCTGACCTGTTCAATTACCCGCCGGAGGCAAAGGCCTTGCCTTCCTTGCGAATCACATGTTCATCCGCATACCGAATTCCCTTGCCCTGATAGGGCTCCGGCGGACGGACCTTCCGAATCTCTGCGGCGAACTGACCGAGCACCTGCTTGTTGGCGCTGGACAGCACAAAGACCGCCGGGGTTTCATTGCCTTTCGTGGCCGGCGTCTTGATTTCGACCTTGACTTCCTTGGGAATCGGCAGTTCCGCCGGCTTGGCATACCCGACCGACAAAATCAGCTTGCCGCCCTGTTCTTTGACGCTGTAGCCCGTACCGTAAATCAGCATTTCCTTCTGGAAGCCCTCGCTGACGCCCTTCACCATGTTGTTCAGGAGGGCGCGGGTCGTTCCGTGAAATGCCCGTTTCTGTCGGTCCTGCGGGTCCGGATTGCTTACTTCAATTTTGCCGTCCGCCACCCGAACCTGAATTTCAGGCCGACACTGCAGCTGCAGGGTTCCCTTCGGCCCGCTGATTTTAATCAGCTGACCGGACTGCTCGACCTTCACGCCGCTGGGAATCTGAATTGCCTTTTTTCCGATTCGACTCATTTAACTCACCGTGCACAGTAATTCGCCGCCGATATGGTCCCGACGGCAGACTCGATCACTTACCACTCCACGACTCGTGGACAAGATGGAGATGCCCATCCCGTTGAGCACCACCGGCAGCTCATCCACACCGCAATATTTCCGACGTCCGGGCTTGCTGACCCGTTTAATCATCTGAATCACAGGCCGTCCGTCCGGTGTGTACTTCAGAAAGACCCGAAGAAGACCCTGTTTGCCGTCATCAATCCGGTCATAGTCCCGAATATACCCCTCTTCTTTCAGGACGGCCGCTATCCCTTCGCACACCTTGGAGGCCTTTACCTGGACCTGAGAACGCCCGACTCGCGATGCGTTCCGAATCCGGGTCAACATATCAGCTATCGGATCACCTAAACTCATGAATCTCTCCAAAAAAACGTCCGGTCTGCTGCCGTTTACCAGCTGGCCTTTTTGACGCCGGGAATCTTCCCCTCGTTGGCCAGTTTCCGAAAACAAATCCGGCAAATCTTAAACTTCCGATATACCGCACGAGCCCGCCCGCAGATTTGACACCGCGTATAAGCACGGCTCCGAAACTTCGGTTTCTTTCTCGCCTTGTTTTCCAGTGCCTTGGTGGACATATCCGTCTCCAGCGCTTCGTAATGGGTTACGACCGAAACGGCATTCCGAACAGCCGCAGCAGTTCACGGCCTTCTTCATCCGTTTTGGCGCTTGTCACAAACGTTATATTCATGCCCTGATTGACTTCGATGCGGGCCGCATCAATTTCGGGGAACACACTCTGTTCCTCCAGACCCATCGAATAATTCCCGTGCCCGTCAAAGCCGTTGGGATTGAGCCCGCGGAAGTCTTTCACACGCGGAATCGCCAGGTTAATCAGACGGTCCAGAAATTCATACATCCGGTCCCGACGAAGGGTTACCTTCAGGCCCGTCTTGTCTCCCTGACGCACCTTGAAGTTTGACACGCTCTTTTTGGCCGCACAAATCAGGGGCTTCTGGCCGGTAATCACCGTCAAATCCCGCAGGGCCATATCCAAAAACTTTTTGTCCTGCGTGGCCTTTCCGACCCCCATCGAGACCACAATCTTCTCCAGACGCGGAACGGCCATCGGCGTCGTATAACCGAACTTCTCTTTCAGAGCCGGAACAACCTTCGATTTATATAAAACCTTCAAACGAGCCATATTGACTTCACCTTATGTTATTTCTGCTTGGCTTTCCGTACAATTCCGATTTCCGTTCCGTCCGCAGCTGTTCGCTTCTTGACACCTTTGGAATCCACAACGAAACGAACCCGGGTGCCCTTGTTGGTTTTGGGATGCACCGGCAGCAGATTGCTCAGATGAATCGGCCGTTCAATCCGAATCCGCCCGCCCTGCGGATTTTTCTGTGAAGGGCGAACATGCTTATAAACAAGGTTCACGCCTTCCACCAGGGCCAGTTCTTTGTCCGGCATCACCCGAATCACCCGTCCGGTGACCCCTTTCTGGTCTCCGGATATCACCTGCACCATATCGCCTTTTTTAATATGTCTTGCCATATGCGCTCTCGGCTTTCCTCACACTAAACCACTTCACTGGCCAGCGAGATAATTTTCATAAAGTTCTTCTCGCGAAGTTCCCGGGCCACCGCCCCGAAAATTCGGGTCCCGATCGGATTGTTTTCATTGTCAATGATGACCGCCGCATTGCTGTCAAACCGGACATAGCTGCCGTCCGGGCGCCGGACCGGATACTTCGTGCGGATAATCACGCACTTGTACACCTTCTTGCGGTCCAGCTGACAGCTGGGCAGGTGCTTTTTGATCGCCACACACACGATATCTCCGATGCTGGCGGTCACCCGGGTGTACTTTCCTTTTCGGGCACTGCTCTTGCCCAGCACTCGGATACACTGAGCTGTTTTCACGCCGCTGTTGTCGGCGATTTCCAACATGGTTTCCTGCTGTATCACGGCTGCATCCTTTACTCTTTGACCGCTTTCTGCAAAATCTTCACCAGCCGCCAGCTCTTCCGCTTGCTGATGGGGCGGCATGGAGTAATTTCCACAAAATCACCTACGCCGGCCTCATTCGCCGGGTCATGCACCGCCAGTTTCGTCCGCCGGCGGATATACTTCTCATATTTCGGGTGCTTCATCAGGTAATCAATCCGCACCACGATGCTCTTGTCTCCGCTGCGGCTGACCACGGTTCCGCGCTTCTTCTGAATCTTCTTGTTCTTGACTGCTTCCATATGCACTTACCGGCCCTTCCGTTCTTCCTCTCGCATCACCGTTTTGATTCGGGCGATATCACGCCGGATATTTCGGATCACATGTCGGTTCTGCAGATTCTCCGTCACCGCCTGACAGCGAAGCTCAAAGACTTTCCGCTGCAGCTCCTGAAGCTTTTCCAGGCGTTCATCAGTTCGCATTTCTCGAATTTCGTTTATCTTCATAATAGAGACATCCTCTTATCCAAGCGAATGACGGCGTGTCACAAAGCGGCAGCGAATCGGCATCTTGTGCGCCACGCGAAGCAGGGCTTCTTTGGCCACACTTTCCTCGACGCCGCCGATTTCAAACAGAATCGTCCCGGGCTTTACACGCGCCACCCAGCCGGCCACTTCCGCCTTTCCTTTTCCCATACGCGTTTCCAGCGGTTTGGCCGTGTACGAATGGTCCGGGAAAATCCGGATATACACCTTGCCTTCCCGGTGCAGGTAATGGGTCGCCGCCACACGGCCGGCCTCGATCTGACGGCCCGTAATCCAGTGCGCCGACAGGGCCTGCAGTCCGTATTCCCCGAACGCCACATAATTCTTCCGTGTGGCAACCCCCTTCAGGGTGCCGCGCTGCTGTTTTCGATATTTGACTCGTTTGGGCATTAAGGCCATAAGCAATCCACCTCTTTGAGCAATCTGTCCTTAGACTTCCTGACCGGGGTTTCCCGCCGCGCTGTCCGATTCAACGGAGGATTCTTCCACGGCCGCTGCACCCTCCGCCCGCTCACGGGGTCCTCGCCGGCTCCGGGAGGCCCGCCGCGGCTTCAGCGGCGCTTTGGCAATCGCTTCTTCCCCGAATTTCCCTTTATAAATCCAAACCTTGATGCCGATGGTGCCGTAGGTCGTTCGGGCCACCGCCAGCCCGTAATCCACATTCGCATCCAGCGTCTGCAGCGGAATCGACCCCATCTTCTGGGTCTCACTGCGGGCAATTTCCGCTCCGGCCAGACGTCCGCTGCAGATAATCTTAACCCCCAGCGCCCCGGCGTTCATCACATTCTCGCAGGCCGTCTTCATTGCACGCCGATACGCCGCGCGTTTTTTAATCTGCTCCGAGATGCTTTCGGCCACCAGCGTCGCATCCAGATTCGGCTCTTTGATTTCAATCACATTCACGCTGACCTTGCGGTCAATCAAAGCTTCCAGCTCTTCCTTGAGCTTGTCCACTTCGGCGCCGCGCGGACCGATGACCATCCCCGGCCGGGCCGTGTGCAGCGTGACCTTCACTTCATTCCGGGTTCGGGCAATCTCAACCTTCGAAACCGCCGCATACGGGGGCTGACGGTTGAATTTCTTGTCCACGTACTCCCGCAATTTGTAATCTTCAATCAAAAACTCCCCGTAATTGGCCTTCGGAGCAAACCACGTGCTCTGCCACGGCAGCGTGATGCCTGTTCGAAACCCGATCGGCGATGTCTTTTGACCCATAAATGCCTCGATTCCCGATTATTGCTGCGATACGGACACTATAATATGACTGGCCTCTTTTCGAATCGGATGGGCGCGTCCGCGGTCTTTGGCCCGCCACGCCTTGGTCCCGATGCGCCGGCCCGCCGGATCCACCCTCGCTTCCGACACAACCAGATTCTCCACATCCGCCTCCTGCTCATCCGCATTGGCAATCGCGCTCTGCAGCACTTTGCGAACCGCCTCTGCCGCCCGCTTGCGGGTGAACTGAAGGATATCCAGTGCTTCCTGCACCTCCCGGCCCTGAATCAGCTGGGTAACCAGATGCACCTTCCGAGGCGACATCGGAGCATAACGATACATCGCCCGCCACTGGGAGATATCCTGGACTTCCACGCCCAGCGCTTCCGCCAGCCGGCGAATATCATCCGAATTCGGTTTCGGCGTCAGAAGGCCCTTCCGCCAGTTTCGAAGCGCCCGTACGGCATCCTGTTCGCTGCGGCCTCCGCGGGCCAGATGTCCGGCCAGCTGCTGAAGCGTCATCTTCCGCTGACGGCATATCTGATTGAATTTTTTTACATTCAGCATAAGTTTGCAACCTTACTTGCTCGATGGTCCGTCCTGTCCGCTTCTTCCCTTATTTGGCCTCTTCTTTCTTGGCGCCGGAGTGGCCGCGGAACGTACGGGTCATCGAAAATTCACCCAATTTATGCCCTACCATATCTTCCGTTACAAACACCTTGTGAAACATCTTGCCGTTGTGGACCAGAAAGGTATAGCCCACAAATTCCGGAATGACCGTGCAGGAGCGGGCCCAGGTCTTGATGGGCTCCTTGCTGCCGGTTTCCATCTGCCGGCGAACCTTCAGATACAGCTTTTCGTCAACATACGGCCCTTTTTTTCGCGAGCGTCCCATTCAACTACCTCTTTGCTACCTGTTGCTCTTGCCTTATTCGGCCTACAGCACCAACTGAACACCCCGATTGCTCTTGCGGCGTCGGATAATCCGGCGGCTGCTGACCTTGCGCGGGTTGCGCGTCTTGCCGCCCTTGGCCAGCACCCCGGTCGGCGAGCAGGGATGACGGCCGCCGTTGGCTCGGCCTTCGCCGCCGCCCAGCGGGTGGGCCACCGGGTTCATCGCCTTTCCGCGAACATGCGGGCGAATCCCTTTATGACGATTCCGTCCGGCCTTGCCGACCTTGACGTTCTGGTAATCCGAATTGCTCAGCTGCCCGATGGTCGCCCGGCATTCCTTGCGAACCATTCGCATCTCGCCGCTGGGCAGAACAATCGTCACCCAGTCGCCTTCCTTGGCCATTACACGGGCCACGCCGCCGGCCGTCCGAACCAGTTTGCCGCCCTGGCCGGCTTCCAGCTCAATATTGTGAATTTCCACGCCGACCGGCACAAACTCCAGCGGCATCGCATTGCCGATTTTCGGCTCCACCGAAGGTCCGCTTTCGACCGTCTGGCCCACCTGAATGCCCTGCGGGGCCAGAATATAGCGCTTCTCCCCGTCTTCGTACTGCACCAGCGAGATAAAGCAGTTTCGATTCGGATCATACTCAATCGTCAGGACCTTGGCGGGCATATTGTCCTTGTTCCGCTTGAAATCGATAATCCGGTAAATCCGGCGCCCGCCGCCCCCGCGGAACCGAACCGTTGTCTCGCCGGTATTGTTTCGGCCGCCGCTCTTTTTGATGCGAACGCATAAACTCTTTTCCGGACGAAACGCCGTCAATTCCTTCTTATAGTCAATCACCGAAGCATTCCGGCGTCCGGGACTGGTCGGTTTATACACTCGAATGGCCATCGTGCATTCCCTTTATCTGGTTAATACAAATCAATCCGATACTCATCCTGCAGCACAACCCAGGCCTTCTTCCACGCCTTGGTATGAGTCAGAAAACGCCCGCGGCGCCGCGGTTTGCCCTTGACATGGGCCGTCCGCACATCCCGCACCTTCACATTGTAAATCTTCTCGATCGCCTGGCGAATCTGAATCTTATTGGCCTTTGGGTTCACTTCAAACGCATACACATTCCGCGCATTGGCAAAATGCATGCTTTGTTCCGTAATAATCGGCCGAACGATAATGGCATATTCATTCACGGCTGTTCCCCGTTAATTCGTATGGGTCTGTCGGTTCACGACGGACAAAAACGCTTCTTTCGTAAACAGCATTTTCTGTCGGTTGCAGATATCCCCGGCATTCAGGTCCGAAACCACCATCACATCCACTTTCGGGATATTGCGGGCGGACTTATAGAGATTCACATCCTGGCTGGGAATCGTCACCAGACAGCTTCGATCAATCTTCAGATTCTTCAGAACCCGTGCAAACTCTTTTGTTTTGGGTTCGGAAAACGCCAGCTCATCCACCACAACCACCTGGCCGCTCTGGAGCTTGGCCAGAATCGCCGAATCCCGCGCCAGCTGGCGCTGCTTTTTGGGCATCCGCTGGCTGAAGTCCCGCGGCAGCTTCGCAAAGGCCACACCGCCGCCCCGACGCGAACAGGTGCGAATCGTACCCATTCGGGCATTTCCGGTACCCTTCTGCCGATACAGCTTCCGCGTGGACCCTTCCACACGACCGCGGTTTTTCGTCGCCGCCGTTCCCACACGCCGATTGGCATGATACATCACAATCGCCTGCTTCAGCAGGGCCGCTCGAACATGACCGCCCAGGACCTCTTCATTGACCTGAATACGGTCCACTTCCTGCCCTTCTCGATTGTACACTGCTACATCAATCATTGCTCTTACCAGCCTTCCGTTCTGAAAGGGCTTTTACTTCTTTGTCTTTGCGGTTCGGATTTCCACATATCCGCCGGAAGGACCGGGGACCGCCCCCTTGACCGCCAGCAGATTGTTTTCCGAATCAATCCAGACCAATTTATGATTGCGGCTGGTCACCCGGTCCATTCCCATATGACCGGCCATCCGCTTTCCTTTCTTGATATTTCCGCCGTGACCGCGGTCGCTTCCGTGGCCGCTCAGCGAGCCGGGCGAGCGGTGCTTGCGTTCCGTTCCGTGTGAGGCCGGCTGGCCGCCGAACCCATGCCGCTTCATGACACCGGCAAACCCCTTGCCCTTGCTGATGCCGCTGACATCCACATACTGGACGCCCTCAAAAATCTTCACATCCAGCAAAGCCCCCGGCTTGTACTCCTCTTTCGGCTGCTCCGCCAGACGCCATTCGCGGATAAAACGCTTGACCGTCGCGCCCGCCTTGTCCGCATGTCCTTTTTGGGGCTTCTTGACTCGGGAGGGCTTGACATCATCATACCCCAGCTGCAGAGCACAATAGCCGTCCTTCTCCGGGGTCTTTACCTGAAGAATCGTACAGGGACCGGCCTGGAGAACCGTCACCGGGGTCATCCGGCCCGCCTCATCATAAACCTGTGTCATTCCGACTTTTTTACCGAGCAACATCACCATGGTCGAAATCCTTGTTTGGGGTCGCTGTCCGCTCCTGCGGGTGCCCTCATCAGGCCTTTATCTTAACAAAAACGCCCGCAGGAACCACAAGCCGGTTGAGGGCTTCGACCGTGCGGGCATTGGCATCATAAATATCAATCAGACGCTTATGGGTGCGCATCTCAAACTGTTCCCGGGATTTCTTATCCACATGCGGGCTGCGAAGCACTGTGTACCGCTCAATCCGGGTCGGCAGCGGAATCGGTCCGCTCACCAGTGCATTGGTGCGGCGGGCCTGTTCGACGATTTCCTTGGCGGAACTGTCCAACGCCCGATGGTCATAGGCCTCCATCCGGATACGAATTCGTTCGGTTTCGCTTGCCATGACTGTCCCTTACTCTTTGTCTACCTCTTTTGTCTTTATTATGGAAAGCGGAACAAATTAACCGCTTTTGTCTTATAAGACAAGAAAATTTTCGACAAAAAACGGATTTTTCACTTATCAATCCGCTTTTTGACCTTTTTCAGGCAGGAAAGGCACTCGTTAGGGCCTCCCTTATGAGCGGTCGCCTTCTTTCAGACGCCATCGAACAGGTTTTCGCCAAATCCCTTGCCTGTTCGGATTGCCCTTTCGGGCTTTCTACCGTCCATGCACTTGTTTTCTCGACATGGCGGCTCCAACTCGATACGCAAAGAAGTCCATTCTCTGCTCGCTAAGCCGCAAAAACAACCTATATAACTTTCTTACAAAAATCTGTCAATATCCTAAAAGAATTTTTTCTGAAATTTGTTCCGGCACCCGCTCGTAGGTCAGCGGTTCCATCGTAAAGCTTCCCCGACCGGCCGTCGCCCCGCGAAGCTCCCCCGAATAGCCGAACATCTCCGCCAGCGGCACGCGGGCATCAATCACCCGGGTCGTCCCGTGCAGTTCCGTATGGGTAATCACCCCGCGACGGGATATCAGATTGCCCTGAACGGCCCCAAAATATTGGTCCGGTATAATAATCTGCACCCGCATAATGGGCTCGAGCAGAATCGGCTGGGCCTTTGAGAGGGCGTCCCGAATCGCCAGCACGCCGGCCTGTTCAAATGCTAAATCAGAGGAATCCACTGTATGATACGAGCCGTCCAGAAGCGTAACCTTAATCCCTACAACAGGATAGCCAGCCAGCGGTCCGCTTCCCAACCCTTCCCGAACCCCGTTTTCCACAGACGGAATATACTCTTTGGGAACCGTTCCGCCGATAATGGCATTGACAAAGACATTCTCCCGACACAACACACCGTTTTCATCCAGATTGGGCTCCGCCCGAATAATCACATGGCCGTACTGACCGCGCCCGCCCGTTTGTTTAACGAATTTGCCTTCTCCTTCGGCCGATACGCTGATGGTCTCTTTATAGGCCACACGCGGCTTGCCAACCCGTACATCCACGCCCAAATCCCGGATTAATTTATGCTGGAGAATCTCCAGATGCAGCTCGCCCATCCCGCTGATGAGGGTCTGGCCGGTCTCTTCATCGTAGGTATGGTCAAAGGTCGGGTCTTCACGCCGCAGAATCCGAAGGGCCTCGCCGAGCTTGGTTCGGTCCGCCGCCGACTTCGGCTCAATCGACATACTAATCACCGTTTCCGGAAAACGGATGCTTTCCAGCTGCACCGGATAATGCGTATCCGTCAGCGTATCCCCCGTCAGTGTCTCTTTGAGCCCCACAACCGCCACAATCTCGCCGGCCCGCGCTTCCTCCAGCAGAAACCGCTCATTGGCGTGCATCTCAAAAATCCGCGTAATATTCTCTTTGCGGTTTCGGTTGGTATTCAGAACCCGGCTGCCTTTACGGAGTGTGCCCTGATAAATCCGCAGAAAATACAAATCTCCGTGCTTGTCCGCCGTAATCTTAAACGCCAGCGCCACGAACGGCTTTTTCTCATCCGGAACAATTTCGACTTTTTGCTCCAGCTTTTCGCCACGAAACGCAATCGCCGGCGGACGGTCCAGCGGCGAAGGCAGGAAATCGCACACGGCATTCAGCAGGCGCCGAATTCCCATATTCCGCAGCGCCGCCCCAACCAGCACCGGATGCAGTTTCCCCTCCACGGTGCCCTTTCGAATCGCCCGATACAGCCACTCCGCCGAGACCGGACGGTCATGCAGATACGCATCCAGCAGTTCTTCATCAAATTCCGCCGCCGCCTCAATCAAATCATGCCGTGCCACCTGCGCATGGTCTTTCAGCGAATCCGGAATCGGCTCCTCGCGCCAGTCCGCCCCCACCTCCAGCTTGTCGTAATAGAACGCCTTCTCTTCAATCAAATCCACCAGTCCGACAAATTCACTTTCCGCCCCAATCGGAATCTGAATCGGAACCGGATGGGCCTGCAGCTTCTCCCGGATGCTGGCCACACACATATCAAAATCAGCCCCGATTTTGTCCATCTTATTAACAAAACACAAACAGGGCAGACCGTATTTTTTCCCCTGCCGCCAGACCGTCTCGCTCTGCGCCTGAACCCCCTCGGAGGCATCAAAAACAGCGACCGCCCCATCCAGTACCCGCAAAGACCGCTCGACTTCCGCCGTAAAATCCACGTGACCCGGTGTATCAATCAGATTGATGATATGTCCGTTCCAGAAACATTTGGTGGCCGCCGAGGTAATGGTAATACCCCGCTTCTGCTCCTCCTCCAGATAATCCATCACGGCGGTACCTTCGTGGACCTCGCCGATTTTATAGGTCTTTCCGGAAAAATACAAAATCCGCTCACTGACGGTCGTCTTGCCCGCGTCAATGTGCGCCATAATTCCGATATTTCTCAGTTTTCTCAGTCGTTCACTCATCGTGGAAGAAATTCCTTATTTCGGATAGTTTCGAATGTCTATCCTGTTTTCGAATAAAAAAACTGCCACGGTTTTTTCAGGTCAAAAACCGTGGCAGTCTGACAGCTGCAATTACCAGGCAAAGTGAGCAAAGGCCTTGTTGGCTTCCGCCATTCGATGCACGTTCTCGCGGGTTGTAATGGCGGTTCCTTCCTTCTTATAGGCATCCATCAGTTCCGAAGCCAGGCGGATATGCATCGGCTTTCCGCCCTTGCCGCGGGCCGCCGCAATAATCCAGCGGAAGGCCAGCGACTGCTGCCGGGCCGGGCGCACCTGCATGGGCACCTGGTAGCTGGCGCCGCCGACTCGCTTGCTGCGCACCTCCAAGAGAGGCTTGACGTTCTCCACGGCCGTTTCAAACACTTCCAGCGGCGGAACATCCGGCATTTTCTCCTGGATAATCTTCATCGCCTCATAGAAAACCTTGCTGGCCTTGCTCTTTTTGCCGTCCCACATCAGGCAGTTGATGAATTTGGAGACGGTCTTGCTATGATAAACCGGATCCGGCTTTAACATTTCGTAGGAAGCTGTAAACTTTTTTGTTGCCATACATTCACCTTTGCTCTTGTCTTACTGGCCCAAACCGTTTCCCAAAGCCGGCTCCTTAGGCCTTCTTGGCTCCGTACTTGCTGCGTCCCTGCTTGCGTCCGGCCACGCCGGCGGCATCCAGAACGCCGCGAATGATATGATAACGCACACCGGGCAGGTCGCGAACACGGCCGCCGCGAATCAGCACCGTGCTGTGTTCCTGCAGGTTGTGGTCGATGCCCGGAATATACGCGGTCACCTCTTTGCCGTTGGTCAGACGCACACGGGCTATCTTTCGCAGAGCCGAGTTCGGCTTCTTGGGCGTCTGGGTTCGAACAATCAGACAAACCCCCCGCTTCTGCGGGCTGCCGCTGATATCCGAGATTCGCTTCTTGCCTTTTTTCTTCCGGCCTTGTCGTACCAACTGATTAATTGTAGGCATTGTAACTCCAAATCCAATCGTTTCCTGCGTTTTATTCCAGACCCAGCGCGGCCTTGACCGCCCTGTCTTTTGCAGCCTCGGCTTCTTTGGCCTCGCGAAGCTCCTCCAGCTGCTTGGGCACCGGCGGTTCGGCCAAATGCTTGATCCGCATATCCAAATACCGCTTGAAGGCGGTTCCTGCCGGGATCAGGTGTCCCAAAATGACGTTTTCCTTCAAACCCAGCAAATAATCCACTTTACCGGCCAGCGCCGCCTCTGTCAAGACCTTTGTCGTTTCCTGGAAGCTGGCCGCCGAAATGAAGCTTTCCGACTGCAGGGACGCCTTTGTAATGCCCAGCAGCAGCGTGTTGGCCGTGGCCGGACGCGGCTTTTTGCCCTTGGCGGGCGTTCCGCCCAGCATGGCGGCCTTTTCATTGGCCGCTTCCAGCACCTCTTTGGAGACCAGCTGGCCTTCCTGGAGGTCCGTATCGCCCTTTTCCACCACCCGCAGACTCTTGCTCAATTCCGCATTGACACGGCGGAATTCCGACTTCTCCACCACTTCCCCGGGCAGGAACGGGCTGTCGCCGACCGATTCAATCTCCACCTTGTTCATCATCTGAGCGATGATGATTTCAATGTGTTTGTCATTGATATTCACGCTCTGCGCCCGGTACACGTTCTGAATCTCCCGCAGCAGATACCGCTGCAGGGCTTCCTCACCCTTGATGCGCAGGATATCGTGCGGCACCAGCGGCCCGTCCGTCAGGGCGTCGCCCGCCTGCACGTGGTCGCCGGTGTGGAAGTTCAGATGCCGGTCGCGCGGCACATGGTGTTCCTTTTCCATGCCGCTTTCGTTGCGGATGATAATCGTCATCTTGCCGCGGCGCTTGTCGGCCTTCAGCTCCACGACACCGCTGATTTCCGCCATCGCCGCCGGCTCTTTGGGCTTGCGGGCCTCGAAGATTTCCGTTACCCGCGGCAGACCGCCCGTAATATCCTGCGTGCCGCTGGTGCTGCGAGGCAGACGGGCCAGCAGGGTGCCGGCCTTGACTTCCTGCCCTTCCTCGACCTCCACACGGGCCTTGGCGGGCAGATAATGAACATCCAGAATCTTGCCGTCTTTGTCCTCGATAATCACCTGCGGGTGCTTGTCCCCTTTGTGCTCGATAATCACCGGCTTGCCGCGCTGCCCCTTGCGCTCTTCTTCCAGCCGCATCGTTTCGCCTTCGATCACATCCACCAGACGAACCATGCCGGCTACTTCCGCCAGAATCGGAACGCGGTGCGGGTCCCAGGCGAACAGACGCTCGCCCTTCTTGACCCGCTGGCCTTCCTGTACCAGAATCTCGCCGCCGTACGGAACCTTAAACCGTTCCAGTTCGCGGTCTTTCTCATCCACCAGAAGCATCTCGCCGCTGCGCTTGAGGGCCACCATCTTCTTCTGGCCTTCTTCTTCCGTTTCCACAACGTTCAGGTCCAGGTATTTGACGATGCCGTCGCGCGGGGCCTTCTGGTCATTCTCAATCAGCGTCACCGCCGCAATGCCGCCGGTGTGGAAGGTTCTCATCGTCAGCTGGGTTCCGGGCTCGCCGATTGACTGGGCGGCGATGATGCCCACCGCCAGCCCTTCCTCCGCCAGCTGACCGGTGCTCATATCCCATCCGTAGCACTTGGCACACACGCCCAGCGGGCTCTCGCAGGTCAGCGGGCTGCGCACGCGAATCGCCTCCAGGCCCAGCTGCTCAATCTTCTCCGCCGCTTCCGGCGTAATCACTTCATTTTCCCGGACAATCATCTCGTCCGTAATCGGGTTGCGGATGTTGTCGCGGGCCGTGCGGCCGATAATCAGCTGCTTGAGCGGCACATCCACCGTCTCGCCCTTGTACACCGTCGATTTCGTAATCCCCTGCAGCGTGCCGCAGTCATGCTCGCGGATAATCACATTCTGCGCCACATCCGCCAGTTTTCGCGTCAGATAACCCGAGTCGGCCGTCTTGAGGGCTGTATCCGCCAGCCCCTTGCGGGCTCCGTGCGTCGAGCTGAAGTATTCCAGCACGTTCAGACCCTCGCGGAAGTTCGACTTAATCGGCGTTTCGATAATCTCTCCGCTGGGCTTGGCCATCAGGGCCCGCATGCCGGCCAGCTGCTGAATCTGGTCGATGCTGCCGCGGGCACCCGAATGACGCATCACCCAAATCGGGTTCAGGTAGGGCTTGCCGTCGCGGATGTCGTTCTGCATTGCCCGCATCATCGCATTGGTCACCTGAACGCGGGCATGGGTCCAGGCGTCAATAATCTGGTTGTAGCGCTCCCCTTCCGTCAGAACGCCCGCATTGAAGTTCTTCATAATGCGGTCGACCTTCTTCTGGGTCGCTTCGATAATCGCCTGCTTCTCCGGCGGAATCCGCAGGTCCATCAGGCCGAAACTCATCCCCGACAGGGTTGCCTGCTTGAAGCCCAGCTCCTTGATGTCGTCCAGCAGATGAATTGTCGCTCGGCAGCCCGCTTTTTTGTAGGTATCCTCAATCACCTGGCCCAGCCGTTTCTTGTCCATCACAATGTTGTAGAACGGCAGTTCCGGCGGCAGGATGTCATTAAACAGACACCGCCCGGGCGTCGTCTCAATCACCGGACCTTTTTCCCGGCCCCGCTCGCCCAGCACTTCCTTGCCTTCCGGCAGACGAACCTTGACCCGCGCATGCGGGCTCACAACGCCCAGATTCAGAGCCGTTATCGCTTCCATCGGGTCGCGGAAGCACATTCCCTCGCCCTTCTGCTTGTCCGCCATATAGGTGATGTAGAAGTTGCCCAGCACGATATCCTGCGAGGCATTGAGCATCGGCGAACCGTTGGCGGGCGAGAAAATGTTGTTTGTGGACATAATCAGCGTATGCGCTTCCACCTGCGCCTCGATGCTCAGCGGCAGATGCACCGCCATCTGGTCGCCGTCAAAGTCCGCGTTAAAGCCGCCGCAGACCAGCGGGTGAAGCATAATCGCGTTGCCCTCCACCAGCACCGGCTCAAACGCCTGAATGCCCATCCGGTGCAGCGTCGGAGCCCGGTTCAGCAGAACCGGATGCTGATGAATCACTTCCTCCAGAATATCCCAGACCTGCTCATCCCGCCGCTCGAGCATCCGCTTGGCGCTTTTGATGGTATCCGCCAGACCGCGCTCTTTGAGCTTGCGGATGATAAACGGCTGATACAGTTCCAGGGCAATCTTTTTGGGAAGACCGCACTGATACAGCTTCAGGTGCGGACCGACGACAATCACCGACCGGGCCGAATAGTCGACCCGCTTGCCCAGCAGGTTCTCGCGGAAGCGTCCCTGCTTGCCCTTGATCATGTCCGTCAGACTCTTGAGCGGACGGTTGTTGCTGCCCAGCACCGGCCGGCGGCACCGCCCGTTGTCCAGCAGCGAATCCACCGCCTGCTGCAGCATCCGCTTTTCGTTGCGGATAATCACTTCCGGTGCATTGAGGTCTATCAGCTTCTTGAGACGGTTGTTGCGATTGATGATGCGCCGATACAAATCGTTCAGGTCGCTGGTGGCGAAATTGCCGCTTTCCAGCTGCACCAGCGGCCGCAAATCCGGCGGAATCACCGGAATCACCTCCAGCACCATCCACTCCGGCTTGTTTTCACTGGCCCGAATCGCATTCACCAGCTTCAGACGCTTGGTCAGGTCCTTAATCTTCTGCTTGCTGGTCGTCTCGTTGATGGCCGCCCGAAGCTCCTCGCTCAGCGCCGCCAAATCCAGCTTGCTGAGCAGCTCTTTGATGGCTTCGGCCCCCATCGATGCCTTAAAACAGTTGCCGTATTTGCTGATGGCTTCCCGATATTCATCCTCCGTCAGCAGCTGCTTGGCCTTCAGCGGACTCTGTCCGGGGTCGGTGACGACGTAGTCCTGAAAATACACAATCTTTTCAATGTCCGTCGTCTTCATCCCCAGCAGCGTGCTCAGCCGGCTCGGCATCGCCTTGAAAAACCAGATATGCACCACCGGTGCCGCCAGGTTGATATGCCCCATCCGCTTGCGCCGAACGCGGCTGTGCGTCACCTTCACCCCGCACCGGTCGCAGATAATTCCCTTGAATTTCGTCCCCTTGTATTTCCCGCAGGCGCATTCCCAGTCCCGCTCCGGACCGAAAATCCGCTCACAGAACAAGCCGTCCTTTTCCGGCCGATAGGTTCGGTAGTTGATCGTCTCGGGCTTGCGGACCTCCCCGAACGACCAGCTCCGAATGTCATTCGGACTGGCCAGCGAAATCTTCACCGAACCGTAATCATTGATTCGATCGTAAATCGTCTCTGCCATAATAGGACCCGCTCCGTTTTCTATCCTGTTTCCTGTTTGTTATCGCACCCAGCCTCAACCCCGCTTACAGCGGCACGGCCCCCAGCCGCTTTTTCTCCAGCTGGATATTCAGGCCCAGCCCCCGGATTTCATTGCAGAGCACATCAAACGAAATCGGTGTGCCCGCCTCCAGAGTATTGGTGCCCTTGACCATCGATTCATAAATCTTGGTGCGTCCTTCAATATCATCGCTCTTGACCGTCAGCAGCTCCTGAAGCGTATAGGCCGCTCCGTACGCCTCCAGCGCCCAGACTTCCATTTCGCCGAACCGCTGGCCGCCCGTGCGGGCCTTGCCGCCCAGCGGCTGCTGCGTAATCAGACTGTACGGTCCCGTCGAGCGGGCGTGAATCTTGTCATCCACCAGATGATGCAGCTTCATCATATAGATGTAGCCGATGGTCACTTCCTGGTCAAACGGCTCGCCCGTCCGCCCGTCATAAATCCGCGTTTTGAGCATCGGCGGAATCTGCGTAAACAGCTCGTCCGCCGGCGGCGCCTGCTTCTTCTCTTCGATCTCTTTGATGCGGCTGCGGACATGCTCGTTGGCCTCTTCGATGACCGCCCGGATGTCCTCTTCCGTCGCCCCGTCAAAGACCGGGGTAATCGCATCAAAGCCCAGCACCTTGGCCGCCCAGCCCAGATGCGTCTCCAGAATCTGGCCGACGTTCATACGGCTGGGCACACCCAGCGGATTCAGACAGATATCGACCGGCGTGCCGTCTTCGAGGAACGGCATATCCTCCACCGGCATAATCTTGGCGATGACGCCCTTGTTTCCGTGACGGCCGGCCATCTTGTCGCCGACCGAAAGCGTCCGCTTGGTCGCCACATACACCTTGACCATCTCCAGCACGCCGGCCGGCAGTTCGTCGCCGTGTTTGAGCCGGTCCAGCTCGTGCTTTTTCTCTTCCTGAAGGGCCGTAATATTCGGCCAGTACCGGTCCACAATCTTCTGGGCATCCTCCCGCAGCTTGGCCGGCTTAATCCAGGAGATGTCAAAGTTCTCCACCTGCTCATACAGCACGTCGATGTTGTCGCTGACGCCGACCCGCTGCTTGGTATTCGGGTCCACCACCTCAATGCCCAGCTCCCGGTTGATTTCCTCCATCATTTTCCGGAAGACAGCGCACTCTTTGGCAATCATTTCTTCTTCATACTTCTTCATCTTCTGCTTCTGCTGCTTGCGCTGCTCTTCCGTGCCGCCGCCGCGCCGCATAAAGTGGCGCGTCTTGATGACAACGCCTTCAAAGCCGCTGGGCACCTCCAGCGAGTCGTTCTTGACATCCTCGCCGGCCCGGCCGAAAATCGCATGCAGCAGCTTCTCTTCCGGCGTCAGCTCCGTCTTGCTCTTAGGCGAAACCTTGCCCACCAGAATATCCCCCGGACCGACCCGCGTGCCCTCCCGGACAATTCCGTTTTCATCCAGGTTGCGGAGGGCCTTTTCGCTCACGTTCGGAATATCCCGCGTAAACTCCTCGCGGCCCAGTTTGGTATCCCGCACCTCGACGGTGAATTCATCGATATGAATGCTCGTATAGACATCATCCTGCACCAGCCGCTCGCTGATGAGAATGGCGTCCTCAAAGTTGTATCCGTCAAACGGAACAAACGCCGCCAGAACATTCCGCCCCAGCGCCAGCACGCCGTTGCTGGTGCCGCCGCCGTCGGCGATAATCTGGCCCTTCTTGACCTTCTCGCCGAGCCGGACAATCGGCTTCTGATTCAGACAGGTCCGCTCGTTGAGCCCCACAAACTTGTGCAGCCGGTACTCATCCGTGCCGTTGATGACGATGCGGGAAGCATCCACCGCCGTCACCGTTCCGGCCTGACGCGCGCGAACCACCATGCTCGAGTTCTGCGCCACCGGCTCTTCCATTCCGGTCCCCACCAGCGGCGGCTCGGTCACCAGAAGCGGCACTGCCTGCCGCTGCATGTTCGAGCCCATCAGCGCCCGGTTGGCGTCGTCGTGTTCCAGGAACGGAATCAGCGCCGCCGAGACCCCGACAATCTGGCGAGGCGAAACGTCCACGTAATTGACCAGCGAGCTGTCCACCTGCGTCAGGTCGCCCTTTTCCCGGGCCAGCACCAGCCCGTCCCGCAGCTTCATCGTCGCCGGGTCAATCATGCTCGGCGGGGCAAAAATCGCCTCCATCTCCTCATCCGCCCGCAGATACACGATTTCATCCGTTACCTTTTTGTCCTTGACCTTTCGGTACGGCGTCACCAAAAAGCCGTATTCATCCACCTTGGCGAAAATGCCCAGCGAGACAATCAGACCGATGTTCGTGCCTTCCGGCGTTTCAATCGGACAGACACGCCCATAGTGGCTGATGTGCACGTCGCGTACTTCAAAGCCCGCACGCTTGCGGTTTAGTCCGCCCGGCCCCAGCGCACTCAGACGCCGTTCGTGCGTCAGCTGGCTGAGCGCATTGGTCTGGTCCACCACCTGGCTCAGTTCGCCCCGTCCGAAGAAAAACTCCACACTGCTGGAGACGCTCTTGCTGTTGACCAGGTCGGCAATCCGCTCAATCTCCTCCGGCGACTTCATGCTCATCCGCTCCTGGACCGTCCGCCGAAGCTTCAGCAGCCCCTTGCGAATCTCCGAAGCCGCCAGCTCATCAATCGTCCGCAGCCGCCGGTTGCCCAGATGGTCAATATCATCCACCTGGCCTTTATTGCTGCGAAGGTCCAGAATGTACCGAATCGTATTGATGAAATCCTCCGCCCGAAGCGTCATCTCCCGCTCGTCCACGTTCTGATGGAACTTGCGGTTCAGACGGAAACGCCCTACCGCTCCCAGCCGGTAGCGGTTTGTATCAAAAAACTTCTCCTCAAACAGCGCCTTGGCCTTTTCAAGCTGGGCCGGATTGCCCGGACGCAGCCGGGCATACAGCTTCAGCAGGGCCTCTTCATGGCTGTCGCAGCCGTCCTCCGCAATCGTGTTGAGAATCAGCGGGTCGGACGCCTCGCGAATTACCTCCACCGTTTCCAGGGAGCTGGCCTGAATCGCCGTCACCGCATCGCCCAGCTGGGCGCCGGCTTCGACGAGAATCTCTCCCGTCTCCGTGTCCACAATCGGACCGACCGCCCACATCGTCGGCTCCAGCTTTTTGACCTTGACCGTCTCGGTCTTGTAGAACAGCCGCAGCAGGTCCTCGGTCTTGCTGTATTTCTCATCCATCGCCCGCAGGAAGGTCGTCGCCGGAATCTTGCCGGACTGGTCAATCCGAATCACCAGCACGTCCTTTTTGGACACCGACATTTCAATCCAGCTGCCCCGTTCGGGAATAATCCGCGCTCCGTGCAGAATCCGGTCCCCGTCCTTGCTGTCAATCACAAAATCCACGCCCGGACTGCGGTGCAGCTGATTGACAATCACACGCTCGGCCCCGTTGATGATGAATTCCCCGCCGCCGATCATCACCGGAATCTCGCCCAGGTAAATGCCCTGCTCGGCCACAACGCCGGCGTCCTTGCGTTTCAGCCGGCAGTGAATCTTCAGCGGATAGCCGTACGTCAGCCGCAGTTCCCGGCACTGTTCAATCGTATAGCGCGGCTTTTCCAGTTCGTAGCCCAGATATTCCAGCTCCATCGTCTTGTCATAACTGACGATGGGAAAGATCTCCCGGAAGAGGGCCTCCAGGCCGATATCCTTCCGCTTGGACATCGGCACATCCGCCTGCAGAAACCGTTCATAACTGGCAATCTGCACTTCAATCAGATTCGGAATCGGAACTGCATCCCCGATTTTCCCGAAAACCCGGACCGTTCGTGATTTCATTCGACCTTATCTCCCTTTGGATCCGCTCAATCCGCTTTGGGCTGTCAGCTGGTTGATTTCAAGATGCCGCTTTCCAGTTCACCCGGGCCGCCCAGACTCTCCCGGCGCAAAAACCAGCAGCAGGTTCGACCCTCCGGCCCACGCCGGATTCGTCGAACCTGTCTGCAATCGTCTGTTCTCGATGAATCGTCGAAAACGTTTCCGCCGACACGTCGGCAAACTTCCTTACTGAATTTCCACAACCGCACCGGCCGCTTCGAGCTGCTTGCGGGCCGCTTCGGCTTCTTCCTTGCTCACATTTTCCTTCACCGGCTTCGGTACACCGTCCACCAAGTCCTTGGCTTCCTTCAGGCCCAGCCCCGTCAGGGCGCGCACTTCCTTGATGACCTGAATCTTCTGGTCGCCGAACGACTTTAAGATTACGGTAAAGCTGGTCTTTTCCGCCGGGGCGGCCGCCGCCGCTCCGCCGCCTGCCGCCGCAGGACCGGCCACCATCACCGCACCGCCGGCGGCCGGTTCAATTCCGTGAACCTCTTTCAGATAATCCGCCAATTCCTTCGCCTGCAGCAGCGTCAGGCCGACAATCTTATCCCCCAGTTCCTTGATTTCCTGGCTGAATGTTCTCTCTGACATCGTTTCAAACTCCTGTATTTCCAGCGGCCTCCGGTAGCGGGACTCCGCCGTCCCATTTAACCCGCCTGGCGGGACAACCGGCCGGCCAAACCTTCATTGATTTCGCACATTTACAAACGGCTGTTACGCCGCCTTTTCCTTTTTCTCGATCAGACTCTTGATGCAGCCGGCAATCACGCCGCCCGGACCCAGCATCGCCCCGACGGTCCGGCCCGCCGGTCCAAGAATGCTCTGAACCACACGGCCCTGAAGCTCACGACGATTGGGCATCTTGGCCAGTTCCGTAACGCCCGATGCATCCAGCACGCGGCCGTCCACAAAGGCGCCCTTAAACTTCAGGACCTGCAGCTTTTTGGCCCACTCCACCAGCTCTTTGGCCACATCGACGACACTGTCGCCTCCCCAAGCCAGCGTACAGGGCCCTTCCTGAAACAGCTGCGCTCCGGCCGCCCGCCCCAGCGACTCCAGCGCCCGCCGCATCAGCGAATTTTTCACCACCATCAGATGGATGCCCTTTTCCAGCAGCGCTCCCCGCAGGCGGTTGTTGTCAACCCCGTTCAGGCCAATCGTCTGAAGCACCACAAAATCCGGCGCCTCCGACAATCGCCGTTCATATTCTTTCTGAATCAAACCCTTTACATAGTACGTCATAATCGCTCCTCAGCATCAAACCGGCCTTTTCGCCGGATGGATTTTCGTTACTCAACCGCCAGCTGCACACTCGGACTCATCGTGGCGCTCAGGCAGACTTTCTTGATGTAGGTGCCCTTCATCGAGGTCGGACGAAGGCGTTTGATATGATTGATGAACGCATCGATGTTCTCGGCCAGTTTGGTTTCATCAAAGCTGAGCTTGCCGACGACCGCGTGCACATTTCCGCCCGCATCGTTTCGAAACTCCACCTTGCCCGCCGTAAATTCTTTGACGGCCTGCACCACATCCGTCGTGACGGTTCCGTTCTTGGGCGAGGGCATCTTGCCCTGCGGCCCCAGCACACGGCCGAGCTTGCCGACCTTGCCCATCACCTTCGGCGAGGCAATTGCCACGTCAAAATCCGTCCAGCCGTCCATCACCTTGGCAATCAGCTCATCCGCTCCGGCCTCCACGGCACCGGCCGCCTTGGCCGCCGCCGCATCCGACTCTTCACAGAATGCAATCACCCGGCGAGCCTTGCCGATGCCGTGCGGAAGACTCACCGCCCCGCGCACCGCCTGCTCGGCCTGCTTCGTATCAATCCCCAGGTGCATCGCAATCTCGACCGACTGGTCAAATTTGGTCGAGGCGAATGTCTTGAGCTTCTTGACCGCCTCCGCCAGCGGCAGCGGTGTCTGAACCGCCTTCTTGGCTTCGTTTTGATACCGTTTGCTTCGTTTTCTCATAGATTTCCTCGCGAAAAAAAATTTCGTTCGCTCCCACTGTCAAGCCGTGGTCCGCTTTTTGGAAAGCACATCTCTGACCGTCTGTCTTTTTCGGAACCAGCCCGGACCGGCTTTCGCTCAGTCCACCACTTCCACACCCATGCTGCGGGCCGTTCCTTCAATAATCTTCTCGGCCTTTTCCAGGGAATAGGCGTTCAGGTCCTTCATCTTGGTCTGGGCAATCTTGCGAATCTGGGCCCGAGTAACCTTCCCGACCTTTTCCTTATTCGGTACGCCGCTGCCTTTGGCCAGACCGGCCTCCTGCTTGAGGAGAACCGACGCCGGCGGACTCTTGATGATGAACTCAAAACTGCGGTCTGTATAAACCGTAATCTCTACCGGAACGATGGTCCCGTTGAACTCCCGCGTCCGTTCGTTGAACTGCGAGACAAACTGGCCGATATTCACGCCATGCTGGCCGAGGGCCGGGCCGATCGGCGGGGCCGGGGTGGCCTGCCCGCCCGGGGCCTGCAGTTTAATGACTGTTTTTACTTCTTTTGCCATAACACGTTCCTGTTCTGCTCAGCTTTCCATACGCCCTGCAAGTCCAGCCTTGAGGGCCGATATGCTCATATTTCGTTCAGACTTTTTCAATCTGCCAGTATTCAATATCCAGCGGGGTGCTGCGGCCGAATATCGTCACAATCACCCGCACAATGCCCCGCTCGGTGTCAATCGAGTCCACCGTTCCTTCAAAGTTTTCAAACGCCCCTTCCCGAATCTTCACCACATCCCCTTTGGCAAACTCCACCTTGATATTCGGAGCGTCCTCGGGTTTATCCGCCTCCTTGAGCATCTTGGCCACATCGGTATCCCGCATCGGCGTCGGAATCCCTTCCGTCCCGATAAAGTCCCCCACCCCCATTGTTTCCTTAATCACATACCACACATCATCCGGAATCCGACCGTCCTCCTTCGGCTCCAGCTCCATAAACACATACCCCGGATAGAGCTTGCGCTTCTGCACGCGCTGCTTGCCGCCCCGGATTCGCTTAATCTGCTCCGTCGGCACCAGAATCCGCCCGACGGAGCGAATCCCTTCCACCTTGAGCTTCCGCTCCAGTGCATCGCGGACCTGCTCTTCTTTGTTTGAAGCCACTCGCAAGACAAACCACCGCATCCGTGAGCCCTTTCCGGCCGGGCGATTAAAACAGCCCGAGCACGCTGCCGAATATCCAGTTGAACAATAAATCCACAATCGCCAGACCAATCGACATCAGAATCACCACCGTAATCACCACGGTTGTCGAAACCGCAATCTCCTGCCGGGTGGACCAGCTGACCTTTTTAATCTCCCCTTCAGCAGCTATCAGAAAATCCGATACAGACGGCTTGTTAATCACCCAGAATGTCAGCCAGCTCAGAATCACACAGAGAATCGCCGGCACCAGTGTCTGAACCAGAATCGACTGGTTCGCCAGGTGCTGATACAAGACCGCGCATCCGATCAGAATCAGAACAAAAACCCCAAGCCCCGTTCCCAGACGGGTGTACGTGGCCTGACCTCGCTTGTAAATCCGATTGATACTCATTGGGTTTCCTTTTCCGGCCTTCGACTTCTCTCCTTTCGGCCGATGCCGAAAGTTTTAATCCTACAGGCCAGGAGGGATTTGAACCCCCAACCTGCGGTTTTGGAGACCGCTGCTCTGCCAATTGAGCTACTGGCCTTTCCCGAATCCGTTCGCCTATTTGCGGCGAATTTTGTGCAGCGTATGCTTCCGCTCCCGCTTGCAGAACTTCATCAGTTCGAGTTTCGGAGTCCCGCCCTGCACATTGACCTCTGTGCGGTAGTTGCGGTCGCCGCACTCTTTGCATTCGAGCCAAACATATTCTCGCTTGATTGCCTTTGCCATACAAACCTCAACATCCTTCGATTCCGGTTCAGCCCGGAATCCGGACACAAAAAGGGAAAGAAGGTGCCGCTCTAAATGCGGCGGCACCTCCTGAATCGTCTGGAAAACTCTTACGCCAGAATCTTGGTCACAACCCCGGCGCCTACCGTGCGGCCGCCTTCACGAATCGCAAAGCGAAGCCCTTCTTCCATCGCAATCGGAGAAATAATCTCCACACTCATTTCGATGTTGTCGCCGGGCATGCACATCTCAACCGGCTTGCCTTCACGGCTCTTGATTTCCTTAATCGTTCCGGTCACGTCCGTCGTCCGGAAGAAGAACTGCGGACGATAGCCGGCAAAGAACGGGGTATGACGGCCGCCTTCCTCTTTCGTCAGCACGTACACTTCCGCATTGAACTGGGTGTGCGGGGTAATCGTGCCCGGCTTGGCCAGAACCTGCCCGCGCTCCAGCTCTTTCTTTTCCACGCCGCGCAGCAGCAGTCCGACGTTGTCGCCCGCCTGCCCTTCGTCCAGCGTCTTGTTGAACATTTCCACGCCCGTGACCGTCGTCTTGCGCGTCTCTTTGGACAGGCCGACGATTTCCACTTCGTCGCCGACCTTCACCACGCCGCGCTCAATACGGCCCGTGCCGACCGTGCCGCGGCCCTTGATGCTGAACACGTCTTCGACCGGCATCAGGAAGGGCTTATCAATTTCACGCTGCGGAATCGGAATGTATTCATCCATGACCTTCAGGAGCTCAAGAATCGGCTTGCAGGCGGGGTCATCCAGAGAGGCAGCCCGCATCGCCTGATTGGCCACCCCGCGGATAATCGGCGTATCATCGCCCGGGAAGTTGTACTTGTTCAGAAGTTCCCGAAGCTCCATCTCCACCAGGTCCAGCAGTTCCGGGTCGTCCACCAAATCCACCTTGTTCAGGAAGACCACGATTCGCGGAACGTTTACCTGACGGGCCAGCAGGATGTGCTCGCGGGTCTGCGGCATCGGACCGTCGCTGGCGGAGACCACCAGAATAGCCCCGTCCATCTGGGCGGCACCCGTAATCATGTTCTTGACATAGTCCGCATGTCCCGGGCAGTCCACGTGAGCATAGTGGCGGTTTTCCGTTTCATATTCAACGTGGGCCGTGGCAATCGTCAGAATCTTTGTTTCGTCACGGCGGCCCTGTGATTCAGAGGCCTTGGCAATATCATCATAGGATTTAAACTTTGACCAGCCGCACAATTCGCATACCCGCGTAATCGCCGCTGTCAGCGTCGTCTTGCCATGGTCAACGTGTCCAATCGTTCCCACATTGATATGAGGTTTCTTCCGTTCAAATACTGCCTTCGCCATGTCTTGAGTCTCCTGTTTCTGAAGTCCTTTTTCCTGCTCAGGGAAGGATTCTTGAATCTCCCGTTTTCTTGTTTACATTGACGTTTTATCATCTCCGGCCCGCAAGGACCGCCGCCGCTTTTTCTCAAACAAAACGCAGCACAAGGCCCCTTCGGCCAATGCCTGATTCTCCAGCTGCTGATGGGATTTGAACCCATGACCTCGTCCTTACCAAGGACGCGCTCTACCTGCTGAGCTACAGCAGCAAACGATCCCCTTCACGCCCTGAACATTCACAAAAAAACATCTTCTTGCTCCGGTCTTCTTTTCCGAAAGACCAGACAAGATTCGCCGTTTTCAGACAGTTTTTAGACAATCTCTCTGCTAATTGATTTTTGTAAAACGCAGAGTATATACACACCCCGGTTGAAGTGCAAATACAAAAAATTAAATTTTTCAGAAATTTTTACGCCCTAAACAAGGCAATCTCTGTCCGAAAAACTGATTATTGACCCAATGCTTCCGATTCCACTTTAACAGAATACACCTCGGTCCAATTCTGAACCTGAACCGACCATTCCGGATAATTCGGAGATATAGTATTCTCTTTCAATCCTTTAACAAAATCCGCCTTATCCGCTTCTTTCACATCCGGGGTACTAAAGTAACTTTCAATAAAAGTGGCTATCGGATGGCTTTTGCCAATATCTCCCCTGGCCAGCACTTCTTTCAGAATACTCTCCGCCACGGCATATTGTCGAAGCAATACAGCCGCACGAAAAGCAACAAGATTCGCGGTGTCCACAAATTCCGGACGCGCGTTCCCTGCTTTTATCCGTTTGCTGATTTCAAGAATCTGAGCATAGTCTTTGGCTGTCTCGGCAAGTTTCATTTGATTCGTCCAGATTTCCTCCAAAAGAGCGCGGGAGGATTCGGCTGCGGCCTTTTGTTCGGCCAAATCCCAAATAAACCGCTGCCGTTCCGGCAGGAATCCCTGCTCAGCCCCCCGTTTTGCCCAATCAACACAAACCGCTGCTCTTTGTTTCTGCAAAATAGCCCGAAAGGCCTGCCAGGCAACGTCAGATGCCCCATTTCCGCCTATCTGCCTGGAAAGCCATTCAAGGTCTTCTTTGTCCCCTACTTGGCCTGCCAATTCATAAACCATTTGTCGAATACTGGAATTGCTGTCCGATGCCAGTCCATATTCCTTAAAGGCCCTGAAGGCCTCATTTCTATCAATTCCAATCAATCCAGTCGCCCCAGCCAGCCGTATTTCAGGATTGTTCTTATCTGTTATCGCCTCTTTAAAAATCTCCTGAAAAAGCTGTCCGGCCAATTCTTTCTGATACCCCTGACTGGAAAGGCGGGCCATTATCATCAGCAAATCCCCCGCCAGAGCCCCGCCCGCACTGACAGCCTGACGGTACCGGTCCGCCAGACTGCCCAAATAAACTGCTGATTGGGCGGAATCAATGTTCACCCGCTCCAGCAGCTTGCGCATCACTTCTCCGCCCAGCCGGGCGGCAGCAGCTTGCTCGTTCCTTAAGTAATTGGCTGCCAGTTCAAGAACCTCATTCGGCATCGACTCCGGAAGCGTGATATTCGAACCGGGGGATAAGGCAAAATAGCACGCTTCGCCCAGCGCCTCAAAAATAGCCATTGATACCTGCGAATCCGTCTCCTTTTTATGCTGCTCCAGAAGTTTTTCCGCCGGGTTCAGCACGCTCATCGTCGTCAGCACCCGCGCCGTCTGCAAACGCACCTCCCGCTCGGGGTCCCCAAGCAGCACCAGCAGTCTTTCCCGCAAAGCCGGTTCAACATCGCCGCTAAGCCGATTCATCTTGCGAAGAGCCCACAACCGAATCGGAGCCAAATCCGAATTCAGCCGCTCCAGCAGATAGCGTCCGCGCACCTCCGGCGGCTGGAGTTCAAACTCATTGTCCAGGGCGGACAAATAAAGACGCTGCCAGCGGTCCCGCTCTTCCTGGATCTCCCGAAGACGCATCTCCTGACGCAAAAGCCGCTCCCGGCGGATATCTTCCGGGCTTTTCTGGCGAAGCTGTTCCAAAATGGTTGTCCAGACCTGGCGGCCGGTCCCGACGGGTATCCCAAACGATTCCTGAAGGGCACGCTCCGCCGCTTGCTGAATTTCAGGATTCGGCTCATCCATTAATTGAATCAGCAGGCGAAACGCCTGCGGTTCCGTGCGAACCTGAAGGGCGTAAATTCCCCGCAGCCGAACCTTTATATCCCGCTGGGTGTCTTTGATAACCGACATCAGGGGCCCCTCAATATCCGAAAAGCGATAAATTAACAGCGCCTCGGCGGCCAGTTTCGAGACCCCCTCATCCGACCCTGTCAGCACCTCAATCAGCGGCTCCACAAAAAGGTCCGCCGGGACAACCGTCCCGCCCAAACCCCGGGAGCGAATCAGGGCTCGACAAACAGACGCCCGAGCCAGCGGATTATCGGACGCTCGCAAGGCCCTCACCAGAACGTCACGGCCTGCGGCATCCTGACGCAGCAGCAAACCGATGGCTGCATCCACCCGAACCTCCTCGCTGCTGCCCTGCATCAGGGCTTCACTATAGACACGAAGCTGACGACCGGGATCCTCCTGCGCCCCCAAAAGAACCGCCCCGCCAGCCCCGCTCCCGGAAGATATCCGCATATCCGAGCCCGACAGGTCGGATAAAAAAACAAGAATCATCAATACTGTCAGAAGCTTTGTGCGCACAAACAAGTCCAATCGTTCCTTGGGCTCACCTTCTGATTATTCTTCGGCCAAAACGCCTCAATCCTAACAGATTTCTTTCCGCGGTCAATTTTGGCAGACAGAAAAAGACTCTCTATATGAATGGACGCTCTCCGTACCCTCGTTATTACTGAAATTTTAGAAAGATTGTTCGCAAACAGACGGACAATTATCCGGGAAATGCGCCGCTTTTGGATTTACTGCGGCTCCTGAGCATGTTCCGACATGGGCCGACCCGCCTTGCACGCCTCCAGCTGGGCGGTAACGTCCGCAACAATCTCCAGCATCTTCGCATAGGTCTGGCCGTGAAGCTCTTCATCCTTTTGGGCCTTTTCCTGAAGGGCCTCAATCTCCTTCTTCAGACGCTCAATCTCCCGCTCCTTTTCCTGAATCTGCTTTTTGAGCTGCAGATTTTCCTGTCCGACCAGCTGGGCCCTTCGATCGGTCTTTTGTCCGCTTTCCTGGCAACCCGCCCCCGCTATCAGCACCGCCAGCACTGCACAACAGACTCGAATATGAATGGTCATCCTGCACGCTCCGATTCAAAAAGATTCTTCCTGTCCGCAAACTCTGAAACCTATTATACCCCCTTTTTCCGCAGAATCAATCTGAACCCAGGAAATGTCCCCTTGACGGCCCTGCATTTCGTCGATACGTTGAGTGAAAAACGGAGGATAACAGAAACATGCGGTTTTCCAAATTTCTCTTCCTGCCGGCTCTTTGGGTTCTTTCGGCCTTCCCTTCTCCTGTTCAGGCACTAACCCTAACCATCCGGACCGATTCCCCCGGCAAACCCATCAGCCCGATGCTGTTCGGAATCTTTTTCGAAGACCTCAACTATGCCGCCGACGGAGGGTTGTATGCGGAACTCGTTCAGAACCGCTCCTTTGAATATTCCGCCCTCGACAGACCCGACTGGAACGCCCTGACCGGCTGGCAGCTGCTCAAACGCGCCGAAGGCGACGGCACTGCTTATATCGGCGATGCCCGCCCGCTCGGTCCCAACAATCCCCGCTATCTGGAGCTTCACTGCCGTGCCGGACGGGAAGGAAGCGCCGTGGGTCTGTCCAACAGCGGCTTTGGCGGCATTGTCCTCAAAGCGGGCGAGGGCTATACCTTTTCCGTCTTCGCCCGACAGCAGCCCGGCCGACATTTCTCCTGGCAGGTCTGCCTCGAATCCCGCGACGGAACCATTTTGGACAGCCGCGACCTGCCCCCCCTGAGCTCGGACTGGAAGCCGTATTCCGCCGTCCTGCATCCCAAAGAAAGTACAGACAGCGGCCGAATTGTCCTGTGGATTCACGGAGACGGCGTCATCTATCTCGACATGGTCTCCCTGTTTCCGCAAAACACATTCAAAAACCGCAAAAACGGCCTCCGCCGCGACCTGGCGGAAGTGATTGCTGACTTAAAACCCCGCTTCGTGCGCTTCCCCGGGGGCTGTCTGGTTCACGGTGACGGGCTCAGCAATCTCTACCGCTGGAAAGACACCATCGGCCCCGTCGAGCACCGGAAAGCACAAAAAAACATCTGGCGCTACCACCAAACCGTCGGACTGGGGTATTTTGAATACTTCCAATTCTGCGAAGATATCGGCGCCGAACCGGTTCCGGTCATGGCCGCCGGCGTGTCCTGCCAAAACACCGACCGGTACTGGGGGGTCGGCCAGCAGGCCGTCCCTCTCGAGAAAATGCCCGAGTACATCCAAGAGGTCCTGGACCTGATTGAATGGGCCAACGGCGCCCCGGACTCGACTTGGGGCCGTCTGCGGGCCCAGGCCGGACACCCCGAACCTTTTAACCTCAAATACCTGGGCATCGGAAACGAAGATGCCATGACACCCGCCTTTCGCGAACGCTTCGAAATGCTCTATCGGGCCGTCAAAGCCAAATACCCCGACATCACCGTCATCGGCACCGTCGGACCGGCCCCCGAAGGATTCGACTTTGAAGAGGGCTGGAAATTCGCTGACGCCCTCCGCCTCGAAATGGTCGATGAACACGGCTACAAATCCCCCCAGTGGTTCTGGAGCAACCTGAACCGTTATGACCGATACGACCGCACCAAATCAAAAGTCTATCTGGGCGAATACGCCGCCCATGAACCCGACCGTCGAAACACCCTCCGTTCTGCTCTGGCTGAGGCCGCCTATATGATCGCCCTTGAACGAAATGGTGACCTGGTTCGCATGGCCTCCTACGCCCCCCTGCTCGGCAAACATGGAAATACCCAGTGGAATCCGAATCTTATCTATTTTACCAACACAGAGGTCCTTCGGACCGCCAACTATTATGTTCAGATGCTCTTCGGCACCCATGCAGGCGACCGATACTTGCCGGCAAACCTCGACCCGCCGCTGTCGGATGAAAAAAAGTTCGCCTTCTCTGCCGTCCGAGACAGCCGAAACGGGGATATTATTGTGAAAATGGTCAATGGGGATGCTCAAGCTGTTACGCTCACCCTGAATCTGCAGGGCCTGCCTCAAGCGGAAACCCCGGCGATTCAAACCCTCCTGACCGCCGACACGCCCGACGCCTGCAATACCTTCCGCTCCCCGAACGACATCGTCCCCAAAACCGCCCCCATAACCCTGCGTGACGAGCAGACTTTCACCGCCGCCCCCTATTCCCTGACGGTTCTTCGGATTCCACGCCAAAAATGACGTGCCGGCTTTCGCCGCCGGATTATTTCTGCCCGTAGTAGGCGTTTTTGCCGTGCTTGCGGAGATAGTGTTTGTCCAGCAAAACGCGGGAAATCTCCGGCTGTTCCGGATTCAGCTGCAGAGTCCCCAGAGCCATCTGCGCACACTGCTCCAGCACCACGGCGTTTTCCACCGCTTTTTGCGCATTCGGCCCCCAGGTAAACGGCCCGTGATTGGCCACCAGAACCGCCGGCACCTGCATCGGGTCCAGCCCGGCAAACCGCCGTACAATCACCTTGCCGGTATTCAGCTCATAATCCCCCTCAATCTCCTCCGGCTGCATCGGGTCCGTCACCGGCACCGGCCCGTAAAAATTGTCCGCATGCGTTGTGCCGAAACAGGGGATTTCCCGGCAGGCCTGCGCCCAGATTGTCGCATACAGCGAATGCGTATGGCAGATTCCGCCGACCTTCTCAAACCGCCGATACAATTCCAGATGAGTCGGCGTATCCGAAGAAGGCCGCAGCGAACCCTCTACGACCCGGCCGTCCAAATCCAGCGCCACCAGGTCCTCCGGACGCAGCGCATCGTAGTCCACCCCGCTGGGTTTTATGAGCACAATCCCTTTGGCCCGGTCAATTCCGCTGACATTTCCCCAGCTGTAAATCACCAGATTCTGGATTTTCAGCTGGAGATTGGCCTGCCAGACCTGCTCCCGCAGTTCTTTGAGCATCATTGTTTGAGAACCTCTTCCTTAATCTTCAGCAGGTCTTTCATCACATTGTACAGCGACTGATTGTATCCTTTGGTCCCGAAGGCATCATGCAGCTGCTTATAAAGCACATAGAGCCGTTTATAAACCGCATGATTTGCCGCAATGGGCTTAAAGGTCTTGGCCTTGACCCCGCACATTGCTTTTTGGGCTGAGGCAAAGTCCGGATGCGCTCCGCCCACGACGGCTCCGCAGATGGCCGCCCCCAGCGCACAGGTCTGAGGCGAACGGGAAATCTTCATCTCCCGGCCCGTCACATCGGCATATATCTGCATAATCATCGGGTTCTTCTCGGAGATGCCGCCGCAGTTGATAATCTGCTCAATCTTCACGCCGTACTCTTCGAACCGGTTGATAATCGTCAGCGCCCCGAAGGCCGTCGCCTCCACCAGCGCCCGGTAAATCTCCTCCGGACGCGTATGAAGCGTCTGGCCCACCAAAAGCCCCGTCAGCCGCTGGTCCACCAGAATCGTCCGGTTGCCGTTATTCCAGTCCAGCGCCAAAAGCCCTGACTGCCCCGGTTTGAGTTTGGAGGCCTTGGCCGTCAGCGCGGCATGGTCGCCTTCTTTCTTTCCGCCGGGCTGAATGTAGTTGACAAACCAGTTGAAAATATCGCCCACGGCGGACTGCCCCGCTTCCAGACCGAAATACCCCGGAAGAATCGAGCCGTCCACAATCCCGCAGATGCCCGGAATATCCGGCAGCTTGGCTGTATTCGGCGCCACCGCCATATCGCAGGTGCTCGTGCCGATGATTTTCACCAGCGTCCCCGGTCCGATGCCCGACCCGACTCCGCCCAGATGCGCATCAAACGCTCCCATTGCCACCGGAATCCCCGGCTTTAAACCCAGCCGCTTGGCCCACTCTTCCGTCAGGTCGCCCGCCTTCTGGTCCACCGTCTGCGTGGTGGCCGTCAGGGTATCCCGAAGGGCCCCCAGTTTCGGGTCCAGTTTGGACAGAAACTCTTTGGCCGGATAGCCGCCCCAGGCCTCATTGAACATCGCCTTATGCCCCGCTGCACACCGGCATCGTTTCAGCTTGGACGGATGGTCCGTTCCGGTCAGCACCGCCGGAATCCAGTCCGCATGCTCCACCCACGTATAGGCCGCATCAAACACCTTCGGGTCCGTCCGCAGGCAGTGCAGAATCTTGCTGAAAAACCACTCCGACGAGTACGTCCCGCCGCACTTGGCCAGATACTCCGGATGCTCGCGCGCCGCCAGCTCCGTAATCTCAGCCGCCTCGGCATAGCCCGTGTGGTCCTTCCACAGCCACACATAGGCGTTCAGATTCTTTTTGAACTCCTTCTTCATTGCCAGAGGCACACCGTCCTTATCGACCGGAATCGGCGTCGAGCCGGTCGTATCCACCCCGATGCCCACAATCTGGTCGGCCCGGAACTTCTTGTCGTTCTTCCTGGCCTGAGCCAGAGACTTCTTAATCGTCACCTCCAGCCCTTCCAGATAGTCCGCCGGATTCTGCCGGGCCACATTGTGGTCTTTGCGGTCCAGCAGAATCCCCATCTCGCCGGACGGGTAGTTATAAACCGCCGTGCCGACCTCTTTTCCGTTCGCCGTATTGACAATCACACACCGGACCGAATTGGTCCCGTAATCCAAACCGATTGCATAGGCCATAACAACCCCTCTCTCAAACCGCTCCCGATTACCAGAAATAGATATAGAACGCGACAATCACACCCAGAATAATCAGCGTGTGAATGACATCCCACTTATTCCAGCTGGCCCGTGTGGCGGCCTTTTCTTCCGGCGTAGCCGCATAGTACGTATAG
The DNA here is from genome assembly GCA_037479115.1 of Anaerohalosphaeraceae bacterium. NCBI lineage: Bacteria > Pseudomonadati > Planctomycetota > Phycisphaerae > Sedimentisphaerales > Anaerohalosphaeraceae > Anaerohalosphaeraceae bacterium. The sequence continues at coordinate 100,548 of JBBFLK010000010.1, forward strand.
CGGATCTGATTCGAAGACGGCGGCGGCGTCATCAGACTGACGATGACCGTCACAACAATGCACAGAATAAACAGGAAAACACAATAATGCAGCCAGTTGACATTGGCCGCCCAGTACAGCAGCGTCCCTTCCGCCAAACGCCCTTTGAGCACATCCAGAGCCAGCCGGAACATTCCGAGAGCAAAGCCCACCACCAGGCCCCAGAATCCGCCCATGGCCGTGGCCCGCTTCCAGAACACGCCCATCACAAACGCCGCGGCAATCGCCGGTGCCAGCAGTCCCTGAACCGCCTGCAGATACCGGTACAGCACATTGCCCATGCCCTTCATCACCGGAATCCAGACGATGCCGAGAATCACCACCGTGGCCGTCGCAATACGCCCAACCACAACCAGATGCTTCTCACTGGCGGTCGGATGCAGTTTTTTGTAAAAATCGCCGACAAACAGCGCCGCCGAAGAGTTAAACAGCGAAGCCAGCGAGCTCATCAGGGCCGCCAGCAGGCCGCACACCACAAATCCCTTAAACCCAATCGGCAGCAGCTGTGATACCAGCGTCGAAAAGGCCGCATCCGCATCCGGCTTGCCCTCCGCCGTCAGCGGCATATTCAGCAGACCCTTCTGGGTCAGCGCATAGGCAATCATCCCGGGCACGAGGAAAATGAATACCGGCAGCAGCTTAAAATAGCCTGCCAGAATCGTCCCGCGGCGTGCTTCCTGCTGGTTCTTGCCCGACAGAACGCGCTGCACAATATACTGGTCCGTGCACCAGTACCAGAACCCGATAATCATCGAGCCGAACAGCACCCCCGTCCACGGAAACTCCGGGTCCGATGCCGGCCGAACCAGTTTCAGATTCGGCCCGCAAATCCGCTCCACCTCGCCCCATCCGCCGACGCGAATCAGTCCGACAACCAGAATCACAATCGAACCAATCAGCAGCACCGGCGTCTGCAGAACCGACGTGTACATCACGGCCTTCATCCCGCCCAGCACCGTGTACAGACCGGTAATCACAACCAGCCCGATGGCCGACACCCAGAACATATCCATCCCGCCGATCAGCGGCACGTTCTCCGGAACGCGGGTAATCCCGAACACCGTTCCGAACACCACGCCGCCGGAATACACCGTCACAGCCACCTTCGTCAGGACATAACTGACCAGTGAAATCAGCGAAAGAATCGAACGGGAACCCGGCGAAAACCGATGCTCCAGATACTCCGGCATCGTGAAAATCTTAATCCGGTCATAAAACGGCACAAACACCCATCCGAGCACCAGAATCAGCCACGCATGCATCTCCCAGTGGGCCATCGCCATTCCGCTCACAAAGCCGACGCCCGACAGCCCTACCAAATGCTCCGAACCGATATTCGAGGCAAAAATCGAGGAGCCGATGGATACCCAGCCCGCGTTCCGGCCCGCCAGAAAGTAATCCTGAGACGTCTCTTCTTTCTGACGAAGAACCCAGACGATAATCCCGACCAGCCCGATAAAAAAGGCGATCATGATGGCCGTGTCCAGACCGCTCCAGGCGGACATGGCTAACAATCCTGTTTCCATAGCTGTCTCCTTTTGAAGGATTCCCTAAACCGATTCGTTATCGAGTCGAAAACTTATGTATGGTTGTAGTCTGATAGACCTGGCCCGGACGCAGAACCGTGGACGGGAACTGTGCCTTGTTGGGCGAATCCGGGAAATGCTGCGTCTCCAGACAGAAGCCTGTGCGGTGCTGATAGACCTTGCCGCCCTTGCCGGCAATCGTTCCATCCAGGAAATTGCCCGCATAAAATTGAATCCCCGGCTCCGTCGTCCAGATTTCCATTACCCGTCCGCTGGTCGGTTCATAGACCTTCGCCGCCAGAGACATCTCGTTGCCCTTCTTGTCCAGCACCCAGTTGTGGTCATAGCCCTTGCCGTACTTCAGCTGATCATAATCGGCATTGATTCTCGCCCCGATTGCCGTCGGCTTTGTAAAGTCCATCGGCGTTCCCTTGACCGGACGAATCTCTCCGGTCGGAATCAGCCCTTCATCCACCGGCGTAAAGAACGGCGCATTGAGCATCAGCTCATGCCCCAGAATATCCCCCTTGCCCTGACCGGCCAGATTGAAATACATATGATTGGTCAGATTGCACACCGTCGGCTTGTCCGTCGTGGCCTTATAGTCAATCTGCAGCTGATTGTCATCCGTGAGCGTATAAATCACCGTCACCTTCAGCGTGCCCGGATATCCTTCCTCCATATCCCTGCTCACATAGGACAGCTCCACGCCTGCTGTGTTCTTGGTCGTAAACGGCTTGGCCGTCCACAGCCGCCGGTCAAATCCGTCCACACCCCCGTGCAGATGATTGACCCCGTCATTGGCCGCCAGCTTGTATTCCTTGCCGTCCAGCGTAAATTTCGCCTGACCGATGCGGTTGCCGTACCGCCCGATGATGCAGCCGAAATACGGATTGGTCTTGCGTTCCAGATACCCCTTCAGGTCATCATGACCGAGCAGGATATCCTCCAGCTTGCCATTGCGGTCCGGCACATACAAGGCCACCACATGTCCGCCGTAGTTGGTAATCTTGGCCGTCATTCCGCTGCTGTTTTTCAGGATGTACAGGTCCGCAGTCCGCCCGTCCGGTAAAACTCCGAACGGCTCTTTCTGAACACTCATTCTTGCACTCTCCTTTCCTTGAAGCCGCCAAATCTGCCAGTTGCAGGCCCCCGCAAAAATCAACAATCCCGCTGTCAGTCCAGTCAACACATTCCGTTTCTTCATAGCGATTGTCTCCCTTCAATTCCTAAGGATTTACGGCAAACTCGTCGAGGGCAAACCGGAAAAGTGCGACCCTCCCTTTCAAGCCCGAACAGACCGAAACCCCCAACCGTACGCGGCTTGCTGATATCGCAGGTTTCCGAACGTCCTCTCCCAACCTCAAAACTCCCTGAAGACGACTGTCCTGTGTTCAACAATTAAAACTGTGAAGGTAAGAAATGCCCCCCATCCTGTCAAGCATATTTTTCCCCCAAACCTGACCCGGCTGCTTATAAATCCGGAATCACCTCGGCCCAGAAAGCCCCCGTACTGCTGAGCTTAAAGATGTATATCAGCCCCGGACGCATCTGCCGATACACCGCATTGCCGTAAATCGCCCGGATTCCCAGCGATTCCAGCCGTTTGGGCTGGTTGGATAAGCTCCAGATTTCCTGCCAGAACAGCTGCCGATCCTTTACCGACAGTTTCCGTCCAATGTCGGCATACGAGGCGGGCTCCGTCCCCTCCGGCTGGATTACAAATCCGTCCTCCGGCCGCATCTTCTCCCCATAAATCCGCCGCCAAAGCCCAATCGCCCGCTCCCGGCCGTCCATCACGAGCTGCTTATCAAAACAGACAATCAGCATGTCAAAATGGGCAATATCGCCTTCGATTTCCACTTCTTTCCGAAGAACCTGCTCAGACGCATCCTCCGGCAGAGTCTGAACAAACAAAATCCTTGTAAAAAGCCGCCCGTCCCGCAGCTTCTGCTCAACCACTTTGGCATACCCGACCTGCTGCTCAAACGCCAGATTGGCCAGGGCTTCCTGAAGCTGCTTATTTTCCGCAAGGAGCTGCTGAATCGTCCGCTGGGTTTCCGTGCTCTTCCACCAATACACCCCGCCGGCCGCCAGCACCGCCGCCAATACCATAATGCTGAACAATCGCTTCATACCCCTTTTATCGTTTATCCCGACAGAAAAGATTGACTTTTTGCCTTCTTTCCCATTCCCCCACATCTCGTCATCTCCGCGCATCCCTCTTCACTGTTCATTATAACTGACCACTGATAACTGTTGACTGATGACTGATTCATCCCCTTTTTCCCCGGGCTTATCGCCCGGGGCTATTTCCCTCGCCCAAGTCCCCGTCGTTCCCTCGCAGGCCACCGTCATTCCCGCGCAGGCGGGAATCCAGACCTTCCCACGACCTGTCCTCCGAAGCTTTCAGCGAAGGAGGAAGGGCGGGAATCTATTTTGGGAAAGCAGCCAGTGGCCGGACTCCGGCAGCCGGCCGTTCTTTCCGCTTCCTGACCAATCCCTGATAACTGATGACTGATAACTGATGACTGATAATTGTTTTTTCTTGAAACAGCCCCCCCATCGCGATTAGTCTATATCTACAAACGCAGAAAAGGAGACCTTTATGAAAAGCACGCAGATTATCATTATTTTCCTCCTAATCCTGAGCATTCTCCTCCAGTTTTACCTGTGTGTCATCCTGACCGTCACGCTCCTGCCCAGCATCAACCAGCAGATTCAGACCTCTCTGAAACCAGCCGCCGCTGTGCCGCCGGCTCCCGCTCCGCCCCTTCCTCCAACTCCTGCAAAAAAAGAAGCCATCGAAGAAGGACGTCCCTTTCCCCCGCTCGAGTTTACAGACCTCGATGGCAAAACCCACAACATCCAGGACTACCGCGGCAAGGTCGTCGTCATCGATTTCTGGGCAACCTGGTGCGGCCCCTGCAGAGCAGCAACCCCTTACCTGCTCGAAACCTACAACGCTTTCAAAGACAAAGGACTGGTCATCCTGGGCATCTCACTGGACAGCGACAAAAAGGCCCTGACTGATTATCTGAAGGCGCACGAAATCCCATGGCCGCAGTACTTTGACGGCCTGGGCTGGGACAACAAAATCTGGCGGCGGCTGGGTTCGGGCGGCATCCCCCTCATTATCGTCATCGACCGGCAGGGCATTGTCCGACATTACGACATCAATCCTGGACAGCTGAAAAACGCCGTCCAGCGCCTTCTCGAAAATCCCCCAGCGGCCTCCTCCGCCGAACGAACATCCGGCTCCTGCTGCCAACCCAAACAAGACCCCGTTCTCGCAGCCGTCAGCGACAAACCTTTTCAGGAACGCATCCGGAACGTCTGGTGGGACGGGCAGGAGTACACATTCACATTCGCCGGTCAGCAGCCCATCCGCGAAAACCGAATCGGTCCGATTGACTGCCGCATAACCGGTCTTGCCTTCCATCCCGACGGCCGCATCGCCTTCGCCTCAGGCCATGGAACAACCCCGGATATGCTTTTGTCCTACTGGAGCCCCGATGGAGTCGGGGAATCCATTGTGGACCTCCAGTATCATCCATACAGCGAAACGGCAGACAGAGACGCCCTCGAAGCCGAGGGCAAATTCTGGTTCTTTGCGGGTCCGCTGGCCGTCAGCCGGGACGGCACCTGCTTCTTTTCACTGGGAGCGTGCGGACCGAACGGCATTTATAAAGTCCTTTCAAAAAATCCTGTCCAAATTCAAAAACTGCAGAGGAGCGATGCCGTACAATCCCTGCAAATCCCCTATTTTGACCCGGAATGGCTTTATGTCGGCAGTTCGAAAGGACTTTACCGCCTCCCCTTGACCTCTTCGGACGACAAACGGTACGGATTAACCCCCTGGTTTTCCGTCAACGGCGACTACATTTACCACACCTATACCCTCGCGGCGGACCCCAATCTCGTCCTGGCCCAAATCACCTTTCGAGTCCACGAAAAAGAGCCGGAAAAATCCTACTATCAAAAGTCCTTCGTGTTTGACAAACAAACGCACACCTACCGAGCCCTTCCCATCGACCAAATCGGCCCGATGGCCATTTCCTGGGATGGAAAACGCATGATTCGCTTTGACATCTCCTCCTTCTCCATCGTCGAGTTCTCCCTGCCTGCTTCTGAATAGAGCTAAATACTCCGGCTCTGTCCAGAGAAACCTCGCAGTTTGTTCCTTCCTTTTCACTAAAATCCTTTTCTCACCTGCTCCCTCATTATCTCCGCGCATCTCTTTCTATCCTGTTCACTGATGACTGACCACTGATGACTGAAGACTGATAACTGAAGACTGATGACTGATGCATTCCCTTTTCCCCCGGGCTTACGCCCGGGGCTATTTCCCCGCCAAGCCCCGTCATCCCCGTGCAGGCCCCTGTTGTTCCCGCGCAGGCCACCGTCATTCCCGCGCAGGCAGGAATCCAGTTCTTCCTCCCCGCGACTTGTCCTTCGAAGCTTCAGCGAAGAACGAAAACAGAATAGCCCCGCCCGCAAGGGCGGGGAAAAAAGAGAATGAAAACCCTATCCTCATCTTCCCCGGGCTTGCGCCCGGGGCTATTTCCCACGCACCACCCCCGTCATTCCTGAACCCAGTCGCCCGAAGCTTTATCAAAGTGAGGAAGAGAGAAAACCGAGCCTTTATCAAACACTCTTAGAAACCCGTTTTGAGCCAATACGAAGCCGCTCTCTTCCAATCAGACAGGTTCACAGACCCGCTCCCGTTCAAATCTGCTCCCCCGCATCGTCCGCACGCCCCCATCAGCCACCATTCCGCCAGCCGTTCAACATCCAGCAAATTCACCCGTCCGTCCGCGGCGCAGTCTCCCGGAATATACTCGAAAGCCCCTAAATCCGGTCCCGCCTCCAGATATTCCAGTCCCAAAATCGCCCCGGCATCAATCGCTGCACTGCCGGCTCGAAGACGGGCGAAACCGAGCCGCGGCAGTGAACCGTCCGCCTCGCGCAGACCGTCGGCCCCCGCCGAATCCAGCTCCGCGAAATCCTCATCTGTCAGCACAAAACCATTCCAGGAGTTGAACTGGTCGTCAATCTCCTCATACATCAAAACCGCCCCCAGATGCGACAGGTTGTTCCGAAGCACATGCGCCGAATTATGCTCATCAAAATAAAAATTCCGGCCGCCGTTTCGAATCCCGCTGCACTGATAGACGGTCACGCCCGTAATATTCCCGTTCACATCGATTCCATGATGGGGATTGTCAAAGGCCGCACAATACACCAAAAAATGTCCGCCGGCGCCGGCTCCCAGCTTAAACCCGTTCCCGTCCCCGGCAAAGGCGGTATCTCCCCAAAGATTGATTCCGTTTCGAAAGGCCCAGCACCGCTCAAATGTGACGGCCTCACTGGGAGGAGTTGTATTCCAGCAGTCATAGCCGTCATCCGAATTGCTCCACGCCCGACACCCCCGAAGAATATTGCCCGGACCAACCCCGAATTTGACGGCAAATCCGTCCGCGTTCTCCCCGTGATTGGCCGGGTCGTAATTCTCATAGGAATCACAGTTCAGGAGCAGATTATACGCCGCACCGGTATGCAGCTGGATGCCGGAATCTTCATTCCAGCGGGCCGTAATCCGCTCAATCTGATTATGCCCGCCGGTAATGTACAGCCCGTTATCGCCCGCATTTTGGATAATAAAGTCGTAAAACACCCAGTAGCTGCCGCTTAGTTCAATCCCGCGAGTCCCCGTGGACGTGCCTGAAAAGTCAAGAATAACCGTTTCACCGGGATAAGAACGCAGCGTGATCGGATTCTCCAAAGTTCCGCTTTTGCTGATGGAAACTTTCGTGGAATAAGCATGCTGTCCGCCTCGAAGGAAAATCGTATCCCCCGCCGAGGCTGCCGTAACGGCCCGGCCGATTGTTTTGAAAGGACTGCTGAGGGTGCCGCTATTGCTGTCGCTGCCGGAGGGGCTCACATAATACTCCGCCGCCCAAACCCAAACCGGCCATCCAATCGCCAGCCAGACAAAAACCCCGCCAGCCAGCCAAACTCTTCTCATCATCATACCCCCTTAAAAAGCACCGGCACCCCTCTTTTTGACCAAATCAGATATATTTTAACCGAAAACCCCTGCCTTGTCAAGGAATCTAATCAGTTTTCCTTCCAAAACAGGGGCTTTCTGGGCGCTTCTTCGCTCACTTTAAGGAGTCGAATTATAAAAAGCACAATCACACGTTTCTTCACACGCAGTACAAAGGAGATTGCCGCACTGACCGCAGGGAGTTAATGCCGCTCCGCATTCCGGACAGACAGGCCCGCTGAAAGACTGTACCGCCTTCTCGCCGGTTTTTTTTAGAATGCTGTTCACAAGAAGAGAAATGTCCTTCTGGATATGGACCGTGGCTAAATATCTTCTCTGATTCTGGACAGAAACAGTCTTTTCCTCAGACATCTGAATAATCGAAGGGTCAATCTTTCCGCCTCTTCCGGCAAAATCCCGAAGCGATGCATTTAACCTCGCCCAGGGCACATGGGGCTTAATAATATCACCCAGATTATTCTTTTTCAGCCATCCAAACAAAACATTATCCGCAAGGTCCGTCTGTCTTTTATAGACAGATTTCAGAACACATTGCACATACAGCCCGTTGGGAAATGCAATTTGTTCGAAACCGCTTCCTTTGAGTGTTTCATGCAGTTCCGCCCTCTTCCTTTTTAAGAGTTCTTTCCAATGTTCAATTTGTCTGTTCAGCAAATTGATTTCCTCTTGCAGAATAACTAG
>JBBFLK010000011.1 GCA_037479115.1 Anaerohalosphaeraceae bacterium
TTTTGCCCGGATGAATCCGCGGATTCAAATCGGCATGTGGTTCTGGTGGTGAGAAGAATCTGTGCCCGACGGTTGTGAAGCAAGGCAAGGAACCTTTCAGCGAAGGACGGCAGTTTGATGAAGAGGAAGGAAATGTTTGAAAGCGGCAGGGCCGCCGCAGCGGGAATGCTCTTGTGGGTGGGGGCTGTTTGTACGGCTCAGCCCCAGGTCAATCTGACGGTTTACACAGACCGGCCGACGCATTCCATCAGCCCGATGATGTATGGACTGTTTTTTGAAGACATCAATTTCGGGGCGGACGGCGGTTTGTATGAAGAGAAGGTCAAGAACCGCTCGTTCGAGTTTCCCGATGGGATGATGGGCTGGTCGGTACTCCGGCTGGAGGAAGCCCGTGGAGATGCTGCCGTCATTTTGAAGCAGCCTTACAAAGAATCGGATGCCCGTGCTCTGCGAATAACGGTGGACGAGCCCGGAAAAGGGTTCGGCGTATCCAACGAGGGCTTCCGCGGCATTGGTCTTCATCAGGGCCGGGAGTATTATTTTACTGTCTTTGCCCGGGTCCCGAGCGGCGCCTCAATGCCGCTTCGAATTGAGGCCGTATCTCCGTCAGGGGTGAAGGTGCTCGAAGGGACCCTCGAAGTCAAAGGAGCGGACTGGGCGTTTTATCCGATTACCATGAAGGCGGCCGTTACGGAGCCGAAGGCCAGACTGAATGTCCTGGCGATGGCGAAGGGGACAGTCGATTTGGATATGGTGTCGCTGTTTCCCGTCGATACAGCTCGTCAGGCTGACCGTCCGATTCCCGGACTGCGAAAGGATTTGGTTCAGCTGCTGGCGGAGGTTCGGCCGGCTTTTCTGCGGTTTCCGGGCGGATGCATCGTGGAGGGGGCCACGCTGGCGCTTCGCTATCAGTGGAAAAACACCATCGGGGACCTTCGTGACCGCCAGACGCTGATTAATCGGTGGAATACAGAGTTTCGCCATCGTCTGACACCGGATTACTATCAGTCATTCGGGCTGGGGTTTTTTGAGTATTTTCTGCTGTCTGAACAGCTCGGTGCGGAACCGCTTCCGATTCTCAATTGCGGGATGGCCTGTCAATTTAATACAGGGGAGACCTGCGCGGTGGATAAACTGGGGCCGTATGTTCAGGATGCGCTGGATTTGATTGAGTTTGCCAACGGTCCGGCGGACAGCCGGTGGGGGCGGGTGCGGGCTCAAATGGGCCATCCGGAACCGTTCGGTCTCAAATACCTCGGAATCGGCAACGAGCAGTGGGGGCCGCAGTATGTTGAGAGGTACAAGGTTTTTGAAAAGGCCATTCGAGAGAAATATCCGGATATTAAGCTGATTGCCGCCTGCGGCTCGGAGCCGGAGATTTTCCCCAACGGCCCGGCGGAGGTTGCGTATCTGTGGTCGCAGTGGCGCATTTTGAAGCCCGATATTGTCGATGAGCATTTTTATCGGCGTTATCCGCGGTTTTTTGATTTAGTCAGCCATTATGATTCCTACGATCGGCAGGGGCCGAAGATTTTTGTGGGCGAGTATGCCGCGATGTCGCACGGGGTTGCCAGTCCGGAGAACCGCAACAATCTGATTTGTGCCCTGGCGGAGGCGGCGTTTCTGACGGGGCTGGAACGCAACGGCGATGTGGTTGTGATGACGGCGTATGCGCCGCTGACGGCCCATGTGGACGGCTGGCAGTGGAAGCCGAATCTGATTTGGTTTGATAATCTGACGAGCTTTGGGACGCCCAGTTATTATGTGCAGAAGCTGTTCAGCCATTACAAGGGAACGGGCTGGCTGAAAAGCGAGGTGAAATCGGAAGGACCGCAGCGGCTGTATGTATCCGTTACGGAGGATGCGGACGGGCGGGTCTATCTCAAAGCGGTCAATCCGTCCGATCAGCCGATTTCGGCGGATATTCAGCTGCAGGGAGACAAGGTCTTTTCGCCGAAGGCCGAAGCGGTTGTGCTCAGCGGTCGGCCGGAAGAGGAGAATACGATGGAACGTCCGCAGCAGGTTGTTCCGAAAAAACGTGAATTTGACGGCGTCGGCGGCCGATTTGTCTATGAGTTTGCCCCCTATTCCCTGACGGTGCTGACGCTGAAACCATAGTGTGTGTGAAAAGCGTGTGAAGTGTGGAGTGTGTGGTTGGGTTTTTTCAAGCGGTTTGACTCACTTTTTTGGAGGTTGTGGAACGATGAAGACAAAAATGGCGTTTGTATTGCTGATGTCGCTGAGTGCAGCAAGTTTGGGGGCTACGATTGCCTACTGGGATTTTGAGGACGGCATCGTCGGTCAGGCGTTTACACCTTCCGGACAACCCAATGGTTCAGGCGGGTCGAGGGATTTGGTAGCCGGCTATATGATGCGGGGCTGGGACGATTACTGGGGCCCGTCTTGGACGGACCATACACCGACCGGTACAGGGATTGCCATGCGGAATGCCGATTTCCATCAGGACGGTTATTCCTACGATGCCGGGCTTGTGGCGTGGGCTCCGTCCCAGTGGACGATAGAGTGTGCGGTTAAGCTGATTGGCGGGATTGCCGATAACCGATGGCAGACGTTTATCGGTCGTGACGGCAGCGCCGATCCGGGTGTGGATCCGGAATCGATACTGTATCTGCAGAAGACCTGGGACAACTATTTCCGGATTAACTTCCGCACGGCGGACGGTGCTCGCTACATTGCGACCTCAAATTTTACGATGCAGGCGGACAAATGGTACCGGATTGCGGCAACCAGTGACGGAGTAACGCTTCGGCTGTGGGTGAATGATACGCCCAACAGCAGTGCCGGATGGGTCCTGGCTGCTGAGACGGCGATGGGCAGCGGGAATAATGCTCTGGCCCTGATCAACGCAAACTGGACGTTCGGACGCGGCTGGTACAACACCTGGTTTGTGGACCACATCAATGGGTATATGGATGACATTCGGTTTTCGGATGTTGCGCTCAGTCCGAGTGAGTTTCTGGTTCCGGAGCCGGCCACGATGATGCTGCTGGGACTGGGGGCTCTGATGCTGGGACGCAGGCGGTCCTGAAAATATGTGATTGTCTTAAGTTGAGAAACTGTTCTTTGAGCAAAAGGGGTACGTGAAGAAAAGGGCTTTGGAGGGTGTGTCTTCAAGGCCGCAAACCCAAAAGGTTTTTTGTGGAGGTATTGTGTTATGAAACGATTGACGATTTTGGTTTTGGCGGGTCTGCTGGTCTGGCCGGCCTCGGCGGCGCTGCGGCACCGCTACAGTTTTACGTCCGACGCCAGCGACTCTGTGGGCGGGGCGAATGGAACCCTGGTGAACAATCCGGTGATTTCACTCGGGCAAATCCAGTTTTTCGGCGGTACGGATGCAGCGGGTGCCTTTGTGAATCTGCCGGCATCGACGATTGCAGTTAATACGTATCCGGCGCTGACGCTCGAACTGTGGGCGACCCAGACCATCAACAACCCGTTTACGATGACAGCGTCTTTTGGAGATACCTGGCCCAATGGATACGGGCGGGATTATCTGATGTTTGCGACTGGTGCGCACGGCAGCAATCTGGGGTCTCGCGTGGCCATTGCCAATACGCCCAGCAGTTCAGACCCCTGGAATTATGAAACCGGCATAGACGGTCCGGAGTACACAGACGGAAAGGAGTATCACTATGTGATGACCGTTTCGGGTACAACGATTTCGTACTACATCAACGGGGTTTTGATTGGAACGGCGACCGGCGATGATGTTCTGGCGAATATCAGCACGGCGAAGGCCTACTTGGGCAAAGGGGTTTATACAGTGGACCAGACCTGGACGGGTGCGGTCAATGAATATCGAATTTACAACCATGCCTTCGCGCCGACCCAGGTAATCCTGAGCGGTCAGCTGGGGCCGGATCTTTATCAGGACTGTGTCATTTTAAGTATGTCTCCGGCCAACGATACGATTGATGTGCCCTACAATCCTTCAGCGACGTTAAGCTGGACAGTGGACCCGGCAATCAGTGTCCAGCATTTTGAGGTGTTTGTTTCCTCTGATGCAAACCTGATTGACCCGAATTCTGCATTCCAGGGCAATGTGGGCACACCGACGGCCACAACGACCAATCAGTCTGTGTCTATTGCCAATTTGCTCAACCAAACCAAGTATGCCTGGCGTGTGGATACGATTCAGGCCGGTACAGGCACTCGTTTTGTCGGACCGATGTATTTCTTTACAACGGCTCCGGAAGGGCCTGTCTTCACCGTTCACCCGTCGAATGCAGCCGTCTTCCCGGGTCAGACAACGGTGATGACCGCTACCTGTCTGAGCACCGTTCCGGTATCGGTCAAGTGGTTCCGCAATAACAATGAAGTCACGATGGCGGACCCGGATGTGACGATTACACTGACCAATGACGGCGATTATTGGACCTCTACTCTGAGCATTGCCAACACGGAGCTGGCGGATGAAGGCGTCTATTTTGCGCGTGCAACCAGCACAGGCGGCAGCAAGGATTCCAATACAGCGCGTCTGGTGACCAAGCGGATGCTGGTCTACTATCCGTTCAACGGAGATTCCAATGACTATTCCGGCAACGGCAATAACGGAACGGCAACCGGGGATACTTTCAGTTATGGAACAGGCAAAGTCGGCCAGGCCATCTTCCTGTCCGGCGGAACGGCCTATGTGGATATGCCGGATGTGTTTGACAACTTCACCGGCGGACTGACCTTCTCGCTGTGGGCGAATCCGGCGGCGGCCTCCAACTGGGCTCGGTTTATTTCGCTCAACAACGGTCCCAATGCCGACAATATCTTCTTCAGCCGGGTCGGGACGGGCACGACGCTGCGGTTCCATGTGTATCGCGGTGCTACCGGAACAGGCGGTATTCTGGATGCCCCCGGTGTGCTGGAACTGAACAAATGGCAGATGTTTACGGTGACGATGACCGAAACGGGTGCGGCGGTGATTTACAAGGACGGCATTCCGGTGGCCAGCGGAACGGTTCAGACGCCGAATCTGATTGCCCGCACCAACAGCTGGATTGGGCGCAGTGCCTGGACGGGTGACCAGTACTACAACGGCGGTCTGGATGAATTCCGCATTTACAACTATGCCCTGACGGCAGACCAGGTGGCCGACCTGTACGTGGCCGATGCCGGTCCGTACTGCCGGTGGAAACCGACATATGATGTCGACAATGACTGCCAAGTAACACTGTCTGATTTTGCTCTGATTGCTTCGCAGTGGCTCAACTGCGGGATTTATCCGGCCAGTGCCTGCCAGTAAGCGGCAGGATTGTGCCGACTTGGTTTTAGAGAGTTGAGGTTTTTACCGCTCCGGCACGGCTCAAGTCCGTGCCGGAGCGGATTTGTGTATCCTGCGGGGGGAATGAAAACGGATTGTTTCTTGCGATTGGGGGTACTATGAAAATACAAACGTGGGTGGGTTTCCTTCTGGTCTTTGGGATTTTATGGGGCTCGGCCTCGGGTGCGCTTCGGCATCGATACAGTTTTACATCGGATGCCTCGGACAGTATCGGTTCCGCTCACGGGGTTCTGATGAACGGGGCGTATGTATCCGGCGGACAGGTGATTTGTGACGGCAGCGATGATTATGTGGAGCTGCCTGCCGCGACGATTGCCGTCAATACCTATTCAGCGATTACCCTCGAGCTGTGGTCCACCCAGCCGCCGCTCAATCAGGGCTATTCGATGACGGCGGCCTTCGGCGGCCGTTATACAAACGGGTTTGGTCGGGATTATCTGATGCTGTGCACGACCCGGGGCGATGAGGTCTCACGGGCGGCCATCGCCAACACCGAAAGCAGCTCGGCTCCGTGGTCTTATGAGGTCGGCGTCAACGGCCCGGAACTCAATGACGGCCGGGAGCATTACTATGCCCTGACCATCGACGGAACCACACTGGCGTATTATATCGACGGCGTTCTGCAGGGCACGGCGGAGTTAGGGACAACCACCCTCAGCCGGCTGCGCACGACCTATGCCTATCTGGCCCGCAGTCTGTACAATGCCGACCCGTATGTGCAGTGCTCCATCAACGAGTTTCGGATTTGGGATTCGGCCTTGAGCGCCGCCGAAATTGCCCAGCATGCCTCCTGGGGGCCGAATGCCCTCCGTGAGCCGCTGGTTCAGTTTACCGAAAGCGACGGACGGACGGTCCTGTTTACCAGTCAGCCGTCTCGGACCGACAGTTATACGATTCAGCTTCTGGCTGCACCGTCTTCCAATGTGGTCCTCACGGTTCAGCCGCCGGCTTCTCTGACCGTCGGCAGCGGCGGCGGACAGCCGATTGCGCTCACCTTTACTCCTTCCAACTGGAATCAGCCGCAGACGGTGACGGTGGGGATTGCGAATGTCGGACAGTTGGGAACGACTGAACAAATCCTTCATACGGTTTCCAGCAGCGACCCCGCCTATAACGGCGGTCTCTATGAGATTGAGGTTGCTATTTATGAGGATGTCTGCGGGGTCTGGGGATATGTGGAGGCCGACTACAATCTGGATTGCGTTGTGGATTTGGAGGACCTGGCGATTTTGAGCCGCGTCTGGCTGGCAACGGAGCCGCCGCTGGATTTGGAGCTGCTGGCGGGGGACTGGCTGCGGGATACGCTGATGTATCAGGAAGACCTGTACGAGCGGTCGATTCAGATTTCGCCGCAGCCCTTTGCCGTCAATCCTTCCGTTGTCGTCAATACGATTGATGAGAAGGTCTATGGACATTTCCTCGAACATATCTATCATTCCGCCAACGGCGGGCTGTGGGGCGAGCTGGTCTGGAACCGCAGTTTTGAACTGGATGTCTCCAGCGGCGGCGGGCGGTGGTCCATTGAGGGCGATGAACTGGTGCAGTCGTCGCTGGCGACCGATGTCCATATGGAGTTCGGCGACCCGTCCTGGGGCGATTATGAATTGACGCTCGAGGCGAAGAAGGACGGCGGAAATGAGGCCTTTCTCATTCTTTTCCGGGCGTCCAATGCCGACAACTTTTACTGGTGCAATATCGGCGGCTGGAACAACACGCAGCACGCCATTGAAAAAGAAGTCAACGGCGGACGAAGTGTTGTGACCTCCTTTGTGCCCGGCAGCATCACGGCGGGAGTCTGGTATTCCATTCGAATCCGATGTGAAGGCAATCGTTTCCGGGTGTGGCTGAATGACACGCAGCTGTTTGACTATACGGACAGCAGCAGCCCGCACCTGACCGGAATGGTCGGATTGGGAACGTGGGCGACGCAAGCCCGCTATCGAAATATTCAGGTTGTTTCGATTCCGAATTCGACGGTGCTGTTCAGCGGTCTTCCGACCCTGCCGTCCGGACAATTTGCGGCGAAAAACTGGGCATTCTTCGGAAATGGCACGGCCTCCATTGTGTCGGATGCCCTGAACGATGATGCGGCGGTTCGGATTGAGGCATCGGCGGCCGGGGCCGGACTTCAGCAGGACAATTTCAAGTTTGTCCCGCAGCTGTACAGCGGTTCTCTGTGGCTGAAGGGGACCCTGCCGGCCGGGGTTCGGGTGCAGCTGATGAACGGCTCGACTGTGCTCGGGCAGGCGGATTTGCCGGCCCCGACGGGCCAATGGGCGGAGTATCCGTTCCAGATTGCTTCGACGGGTTCGACAAACAGCGGTTCGCTGCGGATTGTGCTGCTGGGGCCGGGGACGGTTACCCTTGACCAGGTGAGCATGATGGGGGCGGATGCGCTGGCGACGGGCGGCTATCGTCCGGACCTGCTGGCGGCCGTGGAGGCGCTGCGTCCGCCGATTATCCGCTGGCCGGGCGGATGTTTTGCTTCGCTGTATTTGTGGAAAGACGGCATCGGCCCGCAGCATCAGCGGCGGAAATACACGGCGTATATGTGGGAAGACCAGGATACGAACTCCTTCGGAACGGATGAGTTTCTGCGGATGTGCGAGCGCATCGGAGCCGAGCCGCTGATCTGCATCAATACCGGGGTTCTGAACAGTGCCTGCGGGGCTCCGGCCCAGTGGAAATTAAGTCCCGATACGCCGGAGACGTATCTGCAGTATGCTCTCGATTGGATGGAATACTGCAACGGGGATGCTCAGACAACGTATTGGGGGGCTGTGCGGGCGGCCAACGGCCATCCGGAGCCGTACAACGTGGTCTATTGGGAAATCGACAACGAAACGTGGGCGGCGGGCTCTGCGGCCTATATTGCCCGGGTTCAGCTCTTTGCACCGGCCATGCGGGCCAAAGCGGCCCAGCTGGGTGTGCCGATTTATCTGATTGCCGTCGGCAGCGGCGGCTATGACCAGAGCTGGAATCAGGCGATTCTGGACAGCTGCGCGCCGCTGATTGATTTTATCAGCGTGCATCATTACGAAGATCCGAGCAACTTTAAATCCGGACCGGTGAATTATGAGAATTATCTGCTCAATCTGGCCAATCGGATCGCCAACTCCGCCAATCCGGACATCAAGATTTACAACTCGGAGTGGAATGCCCAGAGCACGGACTGGCGGACAGGCCTGTATGCCGGCGGGATTCTGAATGTGTATGAGCGGCAGGGGGCCAACTTCAGAATCGGCGGGCCTGCTTTGTTCCTGCGGCATGTATCGGCCGGTGACTGGGACAATGCTTTTATCAACTTTGACCATACCGGCTGGTTTCCGGCTCCCAATTATGTCGTAATGAAGCTGTGGCGCGAGCATTATGCACCGTATCGTGTTCAGACCACCGGACAGGACAGCAATCTGAATGTGGTGAGTGTCCTGTCGGAAGACGGCCAAACACTGATCATTCGCATCGTCAATCCGGACCCGACGGCCAAATCGCTGGCCTTCCAGATTGACGGCTCGTTTGTGCCTCAAACGGCGGTGATGCGTTATGTGGCGCCCGGCAGTCTGCTGGCCCGCAACACGCTGGCGCAGCCGAATGCGGTGCACGTCCAAGCCAAGGTTGTCGGTGTAAGCGGTCAGACCCTTCGCCTGCGGATGCCGGCCTATTCCGCCGGTGTGATTGCCGTCAGCAGGCAGTAAGCCAAACCAATTTCAGTTTGAGAACAAGAGGGGCTTCCTGTGCAAGAGCAGGAAGCCCCTTTTTTATATTAATCCTATCTGTCGATAAAATAGATAGTTGCGTAAATTTCAAAAAAATTCTGCGAACAAAGAAAATCGTTCTTAAATATATGAATATAAATATATTAATATATAGATATGTTTCTGGTTTTGAGGGGAAAGTTTATGGATGCGAAAATCGCTCAAAAAGCGGCGGCGGTTCTGAAGGCGGCGGCTCATCCGATTCGCCTTCAGATTATCGAGGCGCTGGCCCACGAGGAGCTTTGCGTGAACAAGATTATGGAGCGAATCGGCTGTCCGCAGGCCGTGGTCAGCCAGCAGCTGGCCATCCTGCGGGATAAGGATATTCTCGAATGCCGCAGAGAAGGGACCAATGTTTTTTACCGCATAAAAAATAAAAACGTGATTCATCTTCTCCATTGTGTTTATAATCATTGTGAGCCCTAATTCCATCATGGAGGCAAACAAATGAGTCGCAAGGTTGTGATTGTCGGAGGAGTAGCGGGCGGGGCTACGGCGGCGGCACGGCTTCGCCGTCTCGATGAACAAGCCGAAATCATCCTTCTCGAACGTGGACCGTATATTTCCTTTGCCAACTGCGGGCTGCCGTATTATTTGGGGCGAACGATTGCCAATCGCCAGGATTTGCTTCTGCAGACGCCGGAAAGTTTCTCCAAGCGGTATCGTGTTGATGTCCGGGTTCAGCAGGAGGCCGTTCGAATCGAACGGGAAAACAGGCAACTCGAGATTCTGGACCGCCGCACAGGCCGGTCCTACAAAGAATCCTATGATTATTTAATCCTTTCTCCCGGGGCCGAACCGTTCCGACCGCCGATTCCCGGAATCAATTCGAAACGGATTTTTACCCTGCGCACAGTTCCGGATGTGGATGCGATTGATTCGTTTATTCAGTCAAACCGTCCGAAGCGTGCTGTGATTGTCGGCGGAGGATATATCGGACTGGAAATGGCGGAAAATCTTCGTCAGCGCGGACTGCTGACGGCTGTTGTGGAACTGGCCCCCTCGGTTTTGCCCGCCGCCATGGACCCGGAGATGGCGTTCTATCTGCAGGAACACTTGCAGCAGCAGAATGTGGCCTTGTGGCTCAATGACGGCGTTGCGGCTTTTGAGGAAACGGCCGATGCTCTTCGCGTGCGTCTGAAATCCGGGATGCTTTTGCAGTGCGACTTTGCCATTTTATCAGTCGGCGTCAAGCCGGAAGTAAAACTGGCCAAAGAGGCCGGTTTGAAACTGGGGGTTTTGGGGGGAATTGAGGTGTCAGACACCCTGCAAACGAGTGACCCGTCAATTTATGCGATTGGTGATGCAATCGAGGTAAGACATCCGGTTCTTGGCGGAGCGGCTTTGATACCGCTGGCCGGCCCGGCCAACAAGCAGGGACGGATGGCGGCCGACAACATCTGCGGTCTGAATCGCAGGTACGCCGGCTCCATCGGAACCGGTATTTTGAAGGTCTTTGACCTGACGGCGGCGATGACGGGGGCCGCCGAAGCGGCTCTGAAAAAGGCAGGGATAGACTATGAGAAAATCTACCTGCATCCGGCTCATCATGCGGGCTATTATCCTGGAGCCGCTCCTCTGCATATCAAGGTTTTGTTCAGCAGGCCGGACGGGCGGATTTTGGGCGCCCAGATTGTCGGCCGCGAGGGCGTGGATAAGCGGATCGACCTGCTGGCGGTCGCAGTGCAAAAGCGGATGACCGTTTATGACCTGATGGACTTTGAATTGGCGTATGCGCCGCCGTACGGCAGCGGCAAAGACCCCATCAATATGGTCGGGTTTGTCGGGGCCAATGTGCTGGACGGCACAATGCCGCTGGCGCATTTTGAAGACCTGAAAGAGGGGGATTTGGTTCTCGATGTCCGCACGGACGGAGAGTGGAAGCGAGGTCATGTCCCGGGCGCTGTCCATATTCCGCTGGATGAATTGCGGCAGCGTCTGAGCGAGCTGCCCAAAGACCGCACGATTTATCCCTATTGCGGCGTCGGAGTGCGCAGTTATGCCGCCACGCGGATTCTCCTGCAGAATGGTTTTGATGTGCGCAATCTGAGCGGCGGATACCAGACCTGGTGTTCGATTGCCCGCCGGCATCCGGCGGATTCCCAAACAGCCAAGCAGTTAAAAGAAGAGTTTTGTGTTGTCTGATTGGAGAAGCGGAAAGGAGCAGCGATGGAACTGAAGGACAAAATCATTGCTTTTTCGGCGGACCATCCGAAATGGATTACCTGGACGATGGTTCTGTTTACGCTTGCCTGTGCTGTGATGATTCCGATGATTCGGGTGGATACAGACCCGGAGAATATGCTTTCTTCGGATGAACCGGTTCGGGTTTTTCACAATCAGACCAAACAGCGGTTTGACTTAAGCGACATTGTGGTACTGGGGGTCATCAATGAAACACATCCGGCCGGGGTGTTTAATGCGGCCACGCTGAACCGTGTGTATGAACTGACGGAATTTGCCCGGACGCTGCGGTGGGAGGACCCGAAAAATCCCGGCAAACAGGTCGGTGTGGTGGAAGTGGACATCATTGCTCCTTCGCTGATAGACCACATCGAAGGGGGCGGCGGGATGGTGCGGTTTGAATGGCTGATGCCGCAGCCGCCGAAGACGGACCAGGAAGCGCTGGAAATCCGCGAGAAGGTGATGTCCAATCAGCTCCTTCGCGGCACAATGGTCTCCGAGGACGGCAAGGCGCTGATGCTGCTTTTGCCGCTGACGGACAAACACCTCAGTTATCGCGTCTATTCGGCCCTGAATAAGAAGATTGCGCAGCTGCGCGGAACCGAATCGTATCATATTACCGGTCTGCCGGTGGCGGAGGATACGTTCGGGGTGGAGATGTTCATTCAGATGGCGGTCTCTGCACCGCTGGCGATGGTGACGATTTTTCTTCTGATGCTGCTGTTCTTCCGCAAACTGGTGCTGATTCTGTCGCCGATGATAATCGCGATGGTGTCGGTGATTACGACGATGGGGCTTCTCATCGGGTTCGGGTATCCGGTTCATATTATGAGCTCGATGATTCCCATCTTTCTGATGCCGATAGCGGTGGTCGATTCCGTGCATATTTTGTCGGAGTTTTTTGACCGCTATACCCAAGAAAAAGGCCGCCGACAGACCATTTTGGAAGTGATGCATGTTCTGTTTGTACCGATGCTGTACACCTCGCTGACCTCGGCGGCGGGATTTCTGTCGCTGGCTTTGACGCCGATTCCGCCGGTGCAGGTATTCGGCGTGTTTGTGTCGGTCGGGATTATGATTGCCTGGGTCTTTACCGTGACGTTTGTACCGGCTTATGTGATGCTGCTTCCGGAGCGAACCCTGGCGAATTTCGGTCTGGCGGTGCATCAGGAAGAGGCCCAGACGTGGCTGACGCGGCTTTTGGCCCGGACCGGACGAATGACTGTGCGGCAGGCCAAGCCGATTCTGGCGGTGCTGGTGCTGCTGTCAGCAGGGGCCGTGTACGGCATTACACAGATTGTCATCAACGACAATCCGGTCAAATGGTTCTCCAAACGTCATCCGATACGGCAGGCCGATATCGCCCTGAATGAACATTTCGGCGGCACGTATATGGCTTATCTGGTGCTTCGAAGTCCGGATGAACATCCGGCCCAGGCGGACTTTGTTCAGGAAGTCCAGGAGCGGCTCCGGCAGCTTGCGGAGCACCGCAAAGATGAAGAGCCGTCCATTGAAAAAGCCGCGGTGTCGGCTGGGAACAAACTGCAGGAACTGGCGGCCAACGGTTCAACGGCAACAGCCCTGATGGAAGAGATGATTCGCTTTGCTCAGACCCGAATGGAGCAGGCCTCGGACCAGGATTTTTACGGCTGGCAGGAACTGGAGGCCTTTTTCGGGGTGGAGCGGGAGCGGCTTCGGCCGTTCAAACGGCCGGAGGTTCTGGTCTGGATGAAAGGGCTCCAAACCCATCTGGAGAAGGCCGGCCTGGTCGGCAAGAGCAATTCGATTGCGGATATTGTGATGAAGGTCAATCAGGAACTGGTGGACGGCCGACCGGAAAGTTTCCGGGTTCCGGAGAAAGTCGAACAGGTCGCCGAATGTCTGATTCAGTACCAGAACAGCCATCGTCCGCAGGATTTGTGGCACATGGTCACGCAGGAGATGACCGAAGCGGTTATCTGGATGCAGCTGACCAGCGGCGACAACCGGGATATGGAGCGGGTGGTACGGGCGGTGGAGGAATACTGGAAGAACAGTCCGCCGCCGATTGCGCTGGAGCATCAGTGGGCGGGGCTGACGTATATCAATATCATCTGGCAGAACAAGATGGTCTGGGGAATGCTCCAGTCGTTCCTCGGGAGCTTTCTGGTGGTCTTTATTATGATGGCGATTCTGTTCCGTTCCGTGCTGTGGGGTCTGATTTGTATGATTCCGCTGACCATCACGATAGTGATGATATACGGTCTGATCGGCTGGCTGGGCAAGGATTATGATATGCCTGTGGCGGTGCTCAGCGCCCTGACGCTCGGGATGGCGGTGGATTTTGCCATTCATTTTCTCGAACGGGCGCGGGAGCATTACCGAAAGGTTGGGTCGTGGGAGAAAGTGTCCGAAGAAATGTTCGGCGAACCGGCCCGGGCCATTACCCGCAATGTGCTGGTGATTGCCATCGGCTTTCTGCCGCTGCTGGCGGCTCCGCTGGTGCCGTATAAGACCGTGGGCATCTTTCTGTGTGCGATTATGGCTCTCTCGGGTGTGGTGACGCTGCTGGTGCTGCCGGCTTTGCTGAAAATCGGCGAAAAAGTCCTGTTCCGCCCGGTTGCTCAGCCGGTCGGTCCGGCCTGCAACTGCGGATTCTGTCTGATTCTTTCGATTTCAACGGTGGTCTTGATCGCTCTGAATGTGCACCAATACTGGCAGGTCGGGGTCGGAAAACTCACCTGGATCAGTCTGGGCCTGATTCCGCTGCTGGCTCTGACCTGCGGGCTTCTGTCCCGCCGGCAGGCCTGCCGGATGAGTGAACCGAAAAATGCTGTTTCTTCTGAAGAAGGGAGGTAAAATATGACGGTGGAACGAATGCTGCGCGGGATTGCAGGGTTTTTTGTCCTGCTGAGTGTCGGGCTGGCGGTTGTGCACAGCCTGTACTGGCTCTGGTTTACGGCCTTTGTGGGAGCCAATCTCCTGCAGTCGGCCATTACCAATTGGTGTCCGATGATGACCTTCCTGCGAAAACTTGGAATTCGAGGATAGAAAGGAGAATGCGATGAAAGCACTCGTATGTTGGCTGACGGTTCTGCTGACGGCCGGTTTGGCGGTTTTGCCGGCGGCGGCTCAGGAAGCAGAGGCGGTCCCTTCCGTCGATGAGATTGTTCAGCGGGCTAACCATATGGCCTATTATCAGGGGCTGGACGGCAAGAGCACCGTATCGATGAAGATTACCGACAAAAACGGCAATGTCCGCACCCGGGAGTTTATCATCCTGCGCAAAAACGGCGACGGCGGCAATCAGAAATATTTCGTGTATTTCCTGCAGCCGCCGGATGTGCGGAGGATGGTCTTTATGGTGCACAAGTTTGCCGCTCTCAACAAAGATGATGACCGCTGGCTTTACCTGCCCTCGCTGGACCTGGTTAACCGCATCGCCGCCTCGGATAAGCGAACCAGCTTCGTCGGCTCTGATTTTCTCTACGAAGACGTTTCCGGACGCAGTCTGGAGGAAGATGTCCACGAGCTGGCTCAGGTGACCGAGGAGCGGTTTCTTATTAAGAATACGCCGAAAAATCCGGCCTCTGTCGAGTTTTCCTACTTCACGGTGGAAATCGACCGCAAGACCTATATGCCGATGAAGATGGAATATTTCGACAAAAGCGGTACTCTGTACCGGGTCATCGAGGCCAAAAAGGTTGAGCCGATTTCCGCCAAAGAAGGTGACCGGCAGGTGGAGTATCTGACGGTGACTGAATCGGTCGTCAAAGACCTCAAAACCGGCAGCACGACGGAAATGAAGTTCAGCAATGTTCAGTATAATCTGGGCCTGAATGACGATTTGTTTACGGAACGCTATCTGCGGCGTCCGCCGCGGGAGGCGATGCGATGAAAACAATTTCGGGAGGATGTGCAGCGGCAGTCTTGCTCTGGACAATTGCGGCGGCAAACGGCGAAGAAGTACAGAAACAGTCGTTTTGGAGTCAATGGGCTCCGCCGGAGGTGCACGGCTTCTGGGAGGCCCGCGGCGGCTATCGCCTGCAGAATGACCGCTATCAGAAGGATATGTCCGTGATGGAAACCCGCTTCCAGCTGGATTTGTTTACTTATAGCGACTGGGCGGAGTTTAAATACAAAGGCGATGTCTTTGGGGACTGGGTTCAGGAAAAGGGCCGCTACCAGACACGTGAGACGTGGATGTTTTTCCGTCCGAGCGACTGGATGGATGTCAAAGTGGGCCGCCAGGTCCTCACCTGGGGCACAGGGGATATGCTGTTTATCAACGACCTGTTTCCTAAAGACTGGGAGTCCTTCTTTATCGGGCGCGATGTGGAATACCTGAAAGCCCCTTCCGATGCGGTCAAAGTGAGCTTCTTCCATGATTGGGCGAATCTGGATATCGTTTATACACCCCAGTTTGACAGTGATCGGTTCATCCGAGGCGAGGGAATCTCATACTGGAATTCGACTCTTGGAAGAACGGCCGGGGAGGATGTGCACATTCATACTGACAAGCCCGACCGCTGGTTCCGGGATGATGAAGTTGCCCTGCGGTTGTACAAAAACATCAATAATTACGAGTTTGCCTTGTACGGCTATCACGGGTTCTGGAAAAGTCCTGCCGGGCAGAATGCGGCCGGTCTGGCCACGTTTCCGGATTTGAATGTGTACGGTGCCAGCGTCCGCGGCCAGGTCGGCAAAGGCATCGGGAATGCGGAAATCGGCTATTATCAGTCGCGTGATGATGAAAACGGCGATGACCCGATGACGGCCAACTCTGAGATGCGGTATCTGCTCGGCTATACGCAGGAAATCGGCACGGATTTCACGGCCGGACTGCAGTATTATGTGGAGCAAATGCTCGATTATGACGCCTACAAACAGTCGCCGGGGATGACGCGGGATGAGTTTCGCCATGTTCTGACGCTGCGGCTGACGAAACTGCTGATGAACCAGAACCTGACGCTTTCTTTCTTTGGGTATTATTCGCCCTCCGACAAGGATGCCTATCTGCGGCCGAATGTGCACTACAAAGCCAGCGACCGCTGGTCAATGGAAATGGGGTCCAATATCTTTTTCGGCGACTATCGAAACACCTTTTTCGGGCAGTTTCGAGACAACACAAATCTTTATGCAGCAATTCGTTATAGTTTTTAGAGGTGTGAAGTACCCCTGTCGGGGTTTCAATGGGCTGAGCGGTGAACCTTTCTTTTTTTTCAAAGAAATGTTATAATAGAGAAAGAAAAGAAGAGGTTGTTTGTGGAGGTGATTTAGCGGGAATTGGAAAAAATCAGAGAGCATATCAAGGTCCAGCAGGAACGCGCCATTCTTGTCGGGGCCTATCCAAAGGATAAAAACGGTCAAAAGAAAAATGATAATTTGGCGGAATTGACGGCCTTGGCGGAGAGTGCCGGGGCGATCGTCGTAGGCCGTCTGCAGCAGCGGCTCAGCCGCATCAATCCCTCAACCTATATCGGAAAAGGCAAAGCCGAATACCTTTCCCAAAAGGTCCAGGAAACCCAGGCCAATCTGGTTATCTTTGACAACGACCTGACACCCGGGCAGATTCGGGAGCTCGAAAAAATCGTCAAAGTGCGGGTTCTGGACCGCAGTGAACTGATTCTGGATATCTTCGCCACACGGGCACAGACCAAACAGGCGAAGCTTCAGGTGGAACTGGCCCAGCTCGAATACACCTATCCCCGTCTGACGCGGATGTGGAGCCATCTGGATAACGTGGCCGGCGCGGGGGGCGGTACGGCGGCCGGTGCGGTCGGCGGCATCGGCACACGCGGTACCGGCGAAAAGCAGCTCGAAATCGACCGCCGACTCGTCAGCAAACGCATTACAGAGCTCAGGCGGGAACTGGCCGAGATTGACCGGCGGATTCTGCGGGAAATCGCCGGCCGAAAAGACTTTTTCAAGATTTGCCTGGTGGGCTATACCAATGCGGGCAAGAGCACCCTTCTGAATGCTTTGACGGGGGCTGATGTGCTCGTGGAGGACCGACTTTTCGCGACGCTGGATACCCGCACCCGCAAGTGGCGGATTGACGGCGGTCTGGAGGTGCTTTTGAGCGATACCGTCGGGTTTGTCAGCAAACTGCCGCATCATTTGGTTGCATCCTTTAAGGCCACACTCGAAGAGGCCGTCCACGCCGACCTGCTGCTTCACGTGGCGGATGCCTCCAGCCCCGAGGCCTTTGAACAGATTCGCAGTGTCCAGACTGTTTTGGAGGAAATCGGCTGCGGCGGCAAACCGGTTCTGCTGCTGCTGAACAAGTGCGACCGAATCGCCGACGGAGGGCTGTTTGATTCTCTTCAGTCGGTTTATCCGGATGCCCTGTGCATTTCGGCCCGCTCCGGCCTGAATCTGGATTTGCTGGCGCAGCGGGTTCTGGATTATGTCAAAGGACAGAATATCTATATCCGCCTGCGCTGCGGGGCGTCCGAAGGCAAAATCATTGCTTTTCTGCGGACGCATGCGGCGGGGCTGAAAGAATCCTACGACGAGCAGGGGGTGCTTCTGGAAGGGTGGCTGGGCCGTAATCAGCTGCCTCATCTGCGTCATTTGGGAGCCCAACCCGAAGAAATCTGCCTCTGAGCGGTCCGTTAAACCAGGGAACATTTCTTGCCAAACACCGTTTTGTATGCTTTACTGTCGGTATGTTTCGACAGGTAACAATAATCGGCGATGGTGCGATGGGGACCGTCTGCGGGATGCTGCTGTGCCGCAACGGGGTCCGGACAACGCTGTGGGGGTATGATGCCGCCCAGCTGGCTCAATTTGAGAAAGCGCGGGAAAACACCCGCTTTCTGCCCGGTTATCGGCTGCCGGAGGATTTGCGGCTGGAGCCGGATGACGCCAAGGCGATGGTTGGAGCCCAGCTGCTGGTGTCGGCGATTCCCTGTCAGTATGTTCGCTCCGTTTGGAGCCGCCTGAAACCGTTTGTACCGCCGAAGGTCCCGATTGTCAGCGTGACCAAAGGGCTGGAAAACGGGACGCTGCTTCGCCCGTCGGAGATTTTGGCCGATGTTCTTGGAGCTGACCGAACCTTTGCCGCCCTGTCAGGACCGACGATTGCGGAGGAATTGATGCGGGGGCTTCCGGCCACCGCGACGGCGGCCTGTGAAGACTTGCCTTTGGCCGAGGCGATTCAAAAGACGTTCTCGACTCCCTTTTTCCGGGTTTATACCAACAGTGATTTGAAGGGGGTTGAGCTGGCCGGAGCGATGAAAAATGTGATTGCGATTGCCGCCGGCGGAATTGACGGCATCGGGGCGGGAGACAATGCCAAGGCCGCCCTGATTACACGGGGGCTGGCGGAAATCAAGCGGCTGGGCGTGGCCATGGGGGCGCAGGAGAGCACCTTTGCGGGCTTGAGCGGCCTGGGCGATTTGGTGACTACCTGCATATCCCCCAAAGGGCGCAACCGCACCTTCGGGGAGCGAATCGGACGGGGGATGACCGCGGCGGAGGCCCTGGCCCAGACGGCGGGTGTTGTCGAAGGGGTGACGACCTGCCGTTCGGTGGTGGACCTGGCGGCCAAGTGGGGGGTTGAGATGCCGATTTCCGAGGCAGTCCTGGCTGTTGTGTCCGGCCGGATGACGGCTAAGGAGGCCATTTCATCTTTGATGGGCCGTTCTCTGAAGGCGGAGTGAGTGCTGCAAAAACAATATTCTATGTCTGGTACATCCCTTTTTGTCCTCTCTCTTTATAGGACCTGAACAAGCCGACGCTCTTTCCTTTCGAAAACTCCTCTTGGGTTTTGGCTTTGAAAAAAGAAAAGAGGGTTTTCGGGAAAAAAATATCTCCCTTCTGCAAAGAAAAACTGCGTGATTTTATCGGACGAACTCCCGTGCAGAGTGTCGGTTCTGCTTTGGCGAGACTGAAAAGCGGAAGATTATGTACACTTTAAATGCGCCGGCGTTGCTGTCAGCGATAACCCTTTCAGACCGTGCTAATGTTGAAGGGGATTCCTGACGACGAAAGAGCAGACAAATTGTCTTTCGATGGTGTTATCCGGACGGCTTGGGTGGTGAAGCGGATAGAGTGTCAAGAGGCCATGTGCCAGGGAACGGAATATGTTCGGTAAGAAGTACGGTCCAATCGGAGTGGATTTAGGCAGCGGCCATCTGCGGGCAGTCCAGCTCGGGCAGAACGGACAGGGTCTGTTTCTTCAGGCCGGAGGGATTAAAACGAAACCCGAGGAAATCAAGTTCGGCACACCGGACTGGCAGCGGTGGGCGCTGGAGGCCCTGCGGGAAATCATTCGCGAAAATTCCTTCAAGGGAGTCAAGGTGATGACGGCCCTGCCTTCTGATGATTTGTTTATTGATCAGGTTCGCGTTCCGCGGTCTTCGTCTGCGGCGGCGATTGAACAGGCGGCTTTTGCCAAAGTTCAGGGCAAGCTCCCGTTTAAGCCGGAAGAGGGGCTGCTGAAATATATTCCGGCCGAACATCCGGAAGCCCGGGGTTCGGAAGTAGAGGTGGTGGTGATGGGGGCGGGCCGGCTGGCGCTGGAAGTGCATCTGGCGATTTATGAGAAGGCGGGCCTGGAGGTGGCGGGGATAATTCCGTGGCCGCTGGCAATGGTAACCAGCTATGCCCGGTTTTTCTGCCGCCGCCGGAATGAACAGGACCGTGTTTCCATGCTGATGTCAGTCGGCACGCATCACTGCAATGTGGTGATTTGCCGGGGCACGGCACTTCTGTTTGCGCGGGTGGTCCCTATCGGATTCAGCGAACTGAGCGGGGAAGGGGATTTGATGCACCGGCTGATTGCCGAGCTGGATGCCTGTGCCCGCTATTATCAAACGATGCCGTCGGCCGCCCCGATCGAGCGGCTGGTGTTTCTGGCCGGCAGCGGGGTCAGCCGGGCGATGTGCGACGGGGTGGCGCAGCTGGCCCAGCGAATGCAGATTGCCGCACAGGTCGGCGATGTCCTTTCGGCGATTCGGCTGGACCCGGTGGAGCAGAAAATGATGATCGACCGGCGCAATTCCAAGGTGGACTGGTCTCTGGCCTTCGGGCTGAGCCTGCAGGGTGTGAAAGGATAGAGAATTCAACCGTTTTGAATGACGGAGAATCAAAATGGCAACGATCAATTTTGTTCCGGATGATTACATTCAGCAGCGGCAGTCCAGCCGTGCGAATTCGCTGTATCTGATTCTGCTGGTGGCGGTTCTGTGCGGAATCGGAGCCACGTTTTCCGTGCTGAAAATGCGGCAGCGTTCGGTTCAGGCCGAGCTGAATGAACTGAGCCGCCAGCTCAGTCAGGCCAAAGAGCAAATCGCCAAACTGGAGGAGTTAAAGAGCAAAAACAAGACGCGGCTGAATGTGATGATGATGACGGCTTCGCTGATTGAGCCGGTGCCGCGAAGCATTCTGCTGGCCTGTCTGACCAATAACCTGCCGGGCGGGGTGTCTCTGACGGCTCTGGATATGAAAGAACGGGAACGCCCCAAAACACCGACGCCGGCATCTGCGGCGCCCAAAGCCGGCACGGCGCAGAAGCCGACGGCTTCCGTCAAACCGGGTCCGGCGACCGCCAATGCCGCGTCTTCCGTGCCTGCCGCTCCTCCGGAACCGGAGGTGACGCTGACCATTGAAGGGCTGGCGCCCAGCGATATTGAAGTGGCCAACTATATTGCCAATCTCAGTGAGGCGGTCCTCTTTGATCAGGTTCAGCTGGTTCAGAGCCAGGAGCGGGATGTGGAGGGAATCAAGTTTCGGGAGTTTCGTCTGACGGCGCGGATTCGTCCGGACCTGAAGCTGACCCGAAAGGATATTGAGGAAATCCGCAAAAAGCGCGACCAAACCATCTGACGGAAAGGAAAGTCCGATGAACAGCGGAATTCGGCATATTGTCTTTTTTATGATGATTGTTGCGATGGTGTACGTTTCGTACGCCTATATGATTCGCCCGGCGAATGAGCATCTGACGCAGCAGCGGATGCAGATGGAGGCCGGGCGGGCGAAACTGGAGGAGCTCCGGAGGGCCACGGCGGCCTCGGAGGACCTCTCCGTTCAGCTGGAGCAGATGGAGAAGATTATCCGGGAGTTCGAGAGCAAGCTGCCGCCCAGCAGCGAGATTCATACCGTGCTTGAAAATGTGACCCTGATCGCCCAGCGGCACGGACTGGTGCCCAAGATGATTCGCACCCTCAAGACCACGACCAACAGCGGCTATATCGAACAGCCGATGGAGATGGAGCTGCACGGCGATTTCAATTCATATTATGCGTTTCTGCTGGAACTGGAGCGGCTGGACCGCATTACGAAAATCCGTCAGCTCGAGCTGAAAAAGAAATCGAAATATGAGGGCCAGACGGAAGCCAAGTTTATTATGAGCATCTTTTTCCAGAATTCGAAAGCGTAACGGGCCGTTTTGGGCACCGCTCTGCGGCCCCCAATGTATGAGGAGTTGTGCTATGCTGTCCTTTTTGCGAGATGGAAGTCAGACGCCGGCCGCCGCCCGGATGGAAAACGAAGGGGCTTCGGCTTCGCCGACACCTGCGTCATCGGATTTTCTGCGTCCGGCTGTTCGAAACCAGACGGTCAGGCAGGGAACCATCGTCCTGACGATTTTGTTTTTGACCGGCGGGGCGGCGGTCTGGTGGATGGTCAAAAAGTCCGGCCTGTCGGAGGCGCAGGGGTCTACGGCGGCGGAAACCTCTCAAATCGACCAGGTCCTGGTACAGCTGAGCTCGTTTCAGAAAGATATGAATTCCCAGATGAATTCCGTTGCCGGACGTTTTTCACAGGTTTCAGAGCTCGGCCAGATTACGGTATCGGACCTGAAGAAAAATCCCTTCCGTCAGGAGCCGGCCTCCGGAGGGCCTGATTTGTCCTTCAGCCAGGCCCTGATGCGGAAGGAAGAGATGCGGCGCAAAGCCGCCGGGCTGAAACTGTGGAGCATCACCGCTCGTGCGGACCGGCCCTGCTGCATGATCGGCGACAAGGTGCTGTATGTCGGCGATGCAGTCAGCGGCTTTGTGGTCAAAGCGATTCATCCAGACCGGGTCATTCTGGGCTGGGAAGACCTCACGGTGGAGCTGAAAATCGAAGAATGAAGCGTTTGTTCGGCAAACTGAAGCCGGTTTCCGAACCGGTGGCGCTGGCGGACCTTGAGCCGCAGGACGGCCAGATTGAGCTGGCTCCCGGTCTGCGGAATCTGTATTGTCCGGAGCCGAAGGCCTCCCTGCATGTCCGCGATTTGGCGGATGTGCTGGCGGAGATGGGGGTTCTGACGGCTGAGCAGCTCCAGGAACTGCGCGCCGAGAAGGTTCGCGGGGAGGAGCTGGAAAAGCACCTGAAAAAGAAGGGCATCTGTCCCGATGCGATTCTGGAGGCCAAGGCCCGTCTGTACGGCTATGACTTTGTCCGCCTGGACCCTGAAAAAGTGGACCGGGAGGCCTTCAAAAAACTCGACAAGGACTACATTCGCAGCAATCATCTGATGCCGGTGGCTGTGGAAAACGGCGTACTGGTGCTGGCCGCCAGCGACCCGTCGAATGTGTTCGGGTTTGACGACGTCAAGCGCCAGACGGGGATGAACCTTCGGGTGGTGGTCTGCACGCCGCAGAATATCGAAGCTGTCTGCGATGCACTGGATGAAAGCAAGTTCGATTACAACGTCGATGAAATCATCAGCGATTTGGGCGAAATCGAACTGGTCCAGGAGACCGAAGAGAGCGTTGAAGACCTTGAGAAAAGCGCCGGCGAATCGCCTGTTATTAAGTTTGTCAATTATATTCTCAGCAACGCCCTGCGGGAGGGGGCCAGCGATATCCACATTGAACCGAAGGAAAAATACACCAAAATCCGCTATCGAATCGACGGCGTTTTGTTCGAAATTCAGCAGGCGCCGGCCAAGATGCATCCGGCCATTGTCTCGCGTCTGAAAATTATGGCCAATCTGGACATCTCCGAGCGGCGCATCCCGCAGGATGGAAAAATCGCCGTGATTATGGGCGGACGCGGGGTGGATTTGCGGGTGTCTGTGCTGCCGACCTGTCACGGGGAGAAGGTTGTTGTCCGGCTGCTGGACAGCAAAAGCATTATGCTCGGGCTGGATAAATCGGGAATGGAGCCCCGGGTGCTGAAGGCCTTTCAGGAGCAGATTGAGCTGCCGCACGGCATTCTGCTGGTGACGGGCCCGACGGGCAGCGGCAAAAGCACCACGCTCTATTCAGCCCTGGCTCAGATGGACAGCGAGCGGCTGAACGTTTCGACGGTGGAGGACCCGGTCGAATATCAGCTGGAGTACTGCAACCAGGTTCAGGTGAACGAAAAAGCCGGAATGACCTTTGCGGCGGCCCTGCGCAGCCTGCTTCGTCAGGACCCGGATATTATCATGATCGGCGAGATTCGCGACCAGGAGACCGCCCGGATTGCCGTCCAGGCGGCTCTGACGGGGCATTTGGTGCTGTCCACGCTGCACACCAACGATGCCCCCAGCAGCGTCTCCCGACTGGTGAATATCGGTGTAGAGCCGTACCTGATTGCCGCCTCCCTGAATGCCATTCTGGCCCAGCGTCTTGTGCGGCGCATTTGTGAGAATTGCAAGGAATCCATCCCTGTTCCGGATTCGGTGCGCCGGTACTTTGAGCGGGCCCGGATTGAGATTAGCGAAATGATGCGGGGTAAAGGGTGCGACAAGTGCCGTCAGAGCGGCTATTCCGGCCGGGCGGGCATCTTTGAGCTGCTGGTGGTGGATGAGAAGTTCCGCCAGCTGATTCACGAGGACCCCTCCGTCCACAGCATGCGCAAGGCCTTCGCCAAAAGCGGCTGGCCGACGCTGTTTGAAGACGGCCTGCAGAAAGTCAAAAAAGGAATCACGACCATTGAAGAAGTCCTTCGGGTGACCGAAGAGGTTCGCCTGGAGGAAGAGGAGCCGCCGGTTAAGACAGCCGTCAGGGCTGCTTCGGAAACGCCGGCTGTTTCAGAGGAAACGGCTTCGACGGAAAAGAAACGAACGGAACGAGCGAGGAAGAAAGCATGATTTCAGTCAAGGATATTCTGGCGATTGCCATTCAGTCCGGTGCGTCGGACGTGCATATCAATACCAATCTGCCTCCGGTGATGCGCATCAACACGGAGCTGATTCTGATGGACATGCCGGAGGTGACGGCGGAGGATGCGGCGGCGATGGTGCTGGAGATGGTCGGGCCGGAAAAGTTCAAGAAGTTTGAAGAAAAGCGCGACCTGGATTTCTCGACGATGATTGACGACGGCAGCCGATTCCGCGTCAACGCCCATTACCAGAAGGAAAGCATCGCGATTTCCTTCCGTGCGATTTCCAACAAGGTGCCGAACATTGACGACCTGCACCTGCCGGAAATCGTCAAGGAGCTGACGGACCTGCCCCGCGGGCTGGTGATTGTCACCGGTCATACCGGGTCGGGCAAAAGCACCACCCTGGCCTCGATGATCGGGGTTATCAACAAAAAATACAAAAAACGCATTATTACGCTGGAGGACCCTATCGAGTATCTGCTCGAAAATCAGTCGTGCATGATTGAACAGCGGGAAATCGGGTCGGACTGTCCGACCTTCGCCTCGGGTCTGCGGCATGCCCTGCGGCAGGACCCCGACATCATTCTGGTCGGTGAAATGCGCGACCTGGAAACGACCAGTGCGACCATTACCGCCGCCGAAACAGGGCATTTGGTGCTGTCCACCCTGCACACGGTAAATGCGTCCCAGACGGTCGAGCGTATCATCGATATTTATCCGGCCAGCCAGCAGAACCAGATTCGGGCGATGCTGGCCAATACCCTGCAGGCGGTCATTTCCCAGACGCTGTTCCGCCGCGTCGACCAGCCGGGCATGGTGCCCTGTACGGAGATTCTGCTGTGCACCTCGGCGGTGCGCAACTGCATTCGGGAAAACCGGATTTATGAGATTCCCAACATTATCGAAACCTCCCGGCGTCTGGGGATGCAGACGATGGACTTCAGCATTCAGCAGATGTATGAGGCCGGCTATATTGACCGCGAAGAGGCAATCAACCGCTCGAGCAATCCGGCCAAAATGGAAAAACTGCTTGCTCCGGCTCCCATTCGGAAAACGGCTGCTTCTCCGAAAGCCAAAGCAACTGTCTGACGGAGGAAGAAACGATGAATATTCTTGAAAAACTCGGCACCCAAACATCCCGTTCCCAGCGTCTGGAAGAAGCGGCGGCTGTTTCGCATGCAGCCCCGAAACCCAAACCGCAGGGCTTTCGGGTGGAATTCGGCCCCAGCCGCAAAGATATTCTGAACTTTACCAATCAGCTGGCGGTCATGCTGCGGGCGGGCATCAGTCTGCAGGACGCCCTCGAATCAATCGGGATGCAGATTCAAAAGCAGAAATTCCGCCGGATTGTTCTGGACCTCAGGCAGCAGATTGAAGCCGGCAAAAGCTTCTCGCAGGCCCTGGCCGGTCATCCGGAGGTCTTCAATAACCTCTATGTGAATATGGTGGCGGCCGCGGAAATCTCCGGTTCGATGAGTTCGATGCTCCAGCGGCTGGCCGAATACCTTGACCAGGAGGCGGAGACGAGAAGCCAGGTCATCAGTGCGATGATTTACCCGATTATCATCGGCGTGATGGCCGTCACCTGCGTGACGTTTCTGCTGACGTTTGTTCTGCCGCGGTTTCTGGTTGTCTTTGAGGGCAAGGAGCATCTGCTGCCTGCGCCGACCAAACTGATTATGGCCATGAGCACCGGCATCCGGGCGTACTGGTTTATTGTGTTTCCGGCAATCGGGATGCTGTTTGTCGGATTCTGGTACTTCACCCGGAAAACCCCATTCGGCAAGCGCTGGTGGGACCGGACGAAGCTGCGGATTCCTCTGCTGAAAACCCTGTGCCGAAGTTTATATATCACCCGCAGCATGCATACGATGGGGGTGCTGACGAATGCGGGTGTGCCCATCCTCGACACCATTTCGATTACCGCACAAATCACCGGCAACACCCTGTATGAGGGGATGTGGAAGGGGGTGTTTGAGGAAGTCCGGCAGGGCAAGAAGATTGCCTCCAGTCTGGCCCAGTTTACGCTGATGCCCTCCAATGTGGTTCAGATGATTCAGTCCGGCGAGGAATCGGGCACCCTCGGGGATGTGCTCAATGACATCTCGCAGTTTTATGCCCGCGAGCTGCGGACGGTTATTAAAACGGTAACCAGCATGATTGAGCCGCTGATGATTGTGGTGATGGGCTTGCTGGTGGGCTTTATTGCGATGAGCATTATTCTGCCCATCTTCAAGATGTCCAGCGTTGTCACCAGCGGCTGATAAGGAGACCTGTTTATGAGACCCGGAAGTTATCGAAGGAGACGGGGATTTACACTTCTGGAGGCGCTGTTTGCCGCCGTGCTGATCGGCCTGGCGATTGCCGCTCTCTTGGGCACCAGCAGTGCCTTTACGATGAAGAATGCGGCCGGGGCGGATTTGTCCACGGCGGAGTTTCTCATCGAAGAGATTCGGGAAATGACGGCGTCCGAATCCTTTGATATGCTGCCGGCCTATCACAATCAGTCTTACAATCCGCCCGTGGACCTGCAGAAAACGCCGCTGGAGGATTTCTCGGCGTTTACGCAGCAGATACAGGTTCGGTATGTGAACGCCTCGAACCTGACCCAGACGGTCACAGGACCGACGGATTTTGTTCGGGTGACCGTTACGGTTCTCAAAAACGGACGGCCGATCAGCTCGGCCAGCTGGATTCGGGCCCGTCTGTAACATTTCAGGAGAAATCTTATGAAAAAAGGTTTTCCTGTTCGAAGCGCTTTTACGCTGATGGAGGTGCTGATATCGATGACCATCCTGGCCGTTCTGATGGCGGCCGTAGCGGTGGCATTCGACGCCTCGATGAAAAATTACAAGGACAATCAAGCCCTGGCCAAGCAAATCAACGGAGCCCGTGCCGCCCTTTTGCGGATTACCAATGATATTCGAACGGCCCGCGAGGTCGTAGCGGATTCAGACACTGCCGAGTGCAGCATTGACCAAAACGGAGACGGCCTGGCGGATATTACCTATCGGTTTGATGGAAACCAGAAGGCCTTGTATATGGATATTTATTCCTCCGGCTCGACCAGTTCTTATGTGCTCTGCCGGAATGTTTCGGAACTGGCGTTTGTTCGGGGCATGGTTCCCGGCCAGCCCTCGCTGGTCCGCAACGTTCGCATCACGATGACGGTAACGGATGAGTCGGGCCAAACGTCTAAAAAACTGGCGGCTGCCGCTGTTGTCCGCAGAAATCTGTAAGCGGATTTTAAGACATTGTAAGGGGGGCACAGCAGACGCGCAGGGGGCCTCCGCCGAAAGGAAGGGTTTTTCTCCAGACGGCGGTTTCGGGGTCAATGTGCTTTAAGTCTCTGGAAACAAACCCTTTGCGTCATTTCGGATTTCACTGCCTCTGAAAAAACGTTCTTGACAACCCGCCCGGATTATAGTTTACTGGCGCTGGAAAACGGGCGATTAGCTCAGCTGGTTAGAGCGTACGGATCACACCCGTAAGGTCACAGGTTCGAATCCTGTATCGCCCAGTTCCCCCCGAAGGCGGCGATTGTATCCGAAATGATTTCCCGGCCTTTTTTCCTGCTCAAAGCTTTTGGAGAACAAGGGAGGGGAATGACTTGTCGAAAATTGCAAAGAAAAAAGGCCTCTTGGTTCAAGAGGCCTTTTGTGTTTGGCGCAGGGCTGTCCGGTATTATTTTTTCCTTCGGAGCAGCAGACCGCCCAGACCGAGCAGGGCCAGCGTGGCCGGCTCCGGAACGGTGGAAATCACGACGGCCTTGGAGGCAATCGCGCCGGCCGGGTCGCTGACCGGGCCCAGAACGGCAAAGCCGACCTGGGTAACCGGCAGAGCAATCGGATTGACCGTCAGGGTCAGTGTATTGAGACCCGGGGTCAGGTCCGCAGACACCATGTTAATCGTTGCCCATCCGCTGGCCGGATCCAGGACTTTAATAAACGCCTTCGTGCTGTATCCTTCAGCCGCCAGGTTGTTGCTCAGCACCAGGTAATTGAAGGTGACCGTCTGACCGGCCAGCCCGCCGTACCATTCCTGATAGAAGTTGCCTTCCATCATTTTGTTGGGGGCGCCGTTAACAACCCAATACGGGTCTGCCGGATTCCAGCAGTTGGTGTTGGACTGAAGAAGCAGGGTATTCCCGACAAAACCGGCCCGAAGGTCCGATGTGCCCCACGGGCTTCCCCACTGATAATTCATGCTCATATCAAAGACATTCATGTACCCATACCAGGTTGCGCCGGGGTCAACCCCGTTCACTACGACATCGGCCTGAGCGGCTCCCATCAGACAAAGGACAGCTAAAACGAATACCTTTTTCATCCTCATTTCCTCCGTACAAAATTTTTTCTTGTTTTCGAACCGCCGATTTGAACCTAAAGCAAAACGACTCGCTCCTCACACACACTTCACCGCCTTTTCGTTCGAGGATGTTTGTGCACAGCTGCTGTCTTAACAGTTTACTGAGGGCAATAGCAATCGGTTTCTAATTGCACAGTTTACGATTTTTGAAAAGGGATGTCAAGCCCTTTTTCGGAAGAAAAAAAATAAAAAACTTTTTTGGCGGGTTCTATCCGGGAAGTTGTGCGTTGCTGCAACGGGTGGGGCCTGCGTCCGATTTTTGTTTGGAAGTTCTTGTGTCGCAACGGGTTGCAGGCGTTTCTGTTGGAGCGTCAGGCAGCATAAGGTCCGGGAAAAGCGGAGCTGTTATATTTGATAGCAAGCGTTTGCTATTCAATAATTTTTGATAATTTTCGATTTTTCTGCT
The DNA here is from genome assembly GCA_037479115.1 of Anaerohalosphaeraceae bacterium. Taxonomy (NCBI): domain Bacteria; kingdom Pseudomonadati; phylum Planctomycetota; class Phycisphaerae; order Sedimentisphaerales; family Anaerohalosphaeraceae; species Anaerohalosphaeraceae bacterium. Next base: position 29,015 of record JBBFLK010000011.1, read on the forward strand.
TGCAAACGACCGAAAGAAAAAGTATAGTACAAGGGTCTTAACAGTGCTCTGAGCGGTCGGCAAACGGCATCGGTTCGATTCAAAAAATCATCAATACAGGAGGTTTGTGTATGACCCGAACAGCATTCTTTATCGGAAGATTTCCCAGGGGACAGGCGGTGCGGCTGACGGCGATTCTGCTTCTTTTTCTTTTGTCGGCGGTGCCGGCTCGGGCCTTGTTTCTGGTGAACAACGGCGGCTTTGATATCAATGCCGCCGACTGGAACGCGGCCGGCGGCGGAGGTCCCTGGGCACCGGCCCACGTGGCCACCGGCGGAAACCCGGGCGGCTATGTGACGCTTCAAACCAACAACAATACCTGGTCTGTCTGGTATCAGGTCATCAATGAAAACCTGAACGTCTGGGGAATTCCTGTTGGAACGACCATTATCTTTGGTGCGGACATGATTGACCTGGGGCCGGACGGCAACAACACGGTGGGCGGTCTGAAAATTGAGGCATGGAATACGGCCATGATAAATGATTATGCAGTCCAGTTTCCTGTTACCACGTCCTGGCAGCGGTATTCGGCCCAATATACCATCCCCGCCAATACCGTAAGTCTGAAGATGGTTCTGACCAATGTAAACTACAACGGACAGGGGGTTGCCCGGTTCGGTTTTGACAATGTCTTCTTTGCCATCCTGGGCGGCACGCCGGCACTCAAGCCCGTTCCCTATGTGGGCAGAGGCGTCAATCCGGCCAACCCGATTCTCAGCTGGACCTATCCGGACCCCAATCGGCCGGGCGATACGCTGACGGCGGATGTGTATGTGCTGGAAAGCGATGTGCTGCTTGCCACAGAGCCCAATCTGGGGCCGGTCCTGGTGGACCCCGGTGTTGTGAAAGTGGCCGATGATATTACGGAATCGAGCATCAATCTGCTCACCGCCGGATATACGGTTCGGCCGGACAAATATTATTACTGGGCGGTTCATGTTAACGACCCCACAGCGGGCACCATCAAGGGCTTTACCTGGTATTTCCAGACCTTCGATGCCCCGCCGGCCAGCGTCAACGCCGGGCCGGACCAGTATGTCTGGCTGACGATGGACGACGGCACTCCCAACGACGGCAAGGTCACGTTTACCCTCTCCGGTTCATATGTGGATGACGGCAAGAGCCCGGTGACGGTGACCTGGGCCCTCGATCCGGTTCTGACCCAGACAGACCCGGCTACGCAGGTTGTTATCCACAACCCGAACAGTCTGACGACTCCGGTGACGATTGACAATACCGGCTGGTTCTTCTTTGTGCTGACGGTTCAGGACCAGATCGGCTCGGCCTCGGATGTGGTGAACGTAGGAGTGTACGGCAGTGCGTGCGAAGCAGCCAACGAGGACCCGTCGGACATTCCCGCCCGCTATCCGAACGGACACGGGGATATCAACGGCGACTGCAAAATTGACCTGCAGGATTTGGTTATCCTTGCCCGCACGTGGCTGAGCTGTATGAGTGCCAAACTCGGCTGCACACCCTGATGGAATGAAAGCATGAATCTGCCGCCGACAAGCATTGAGATTTATCGAAAGAAAGGGCCGGGAGACACGCCGGCCTTTTCTTTTTTTGGAAAACGGAAGAATGCGAAAAAGACCGGACCTGCCGCCTTTACGCTGATGGAACTGCTGGTTGTGATCGCTATTATCTCCCTTCTGCTGGCCGTCATCGTTCCCGCCCTGCGGAAGGCGAAGGAGTCCGCCCGGGCCGTCGTCTGCCGAACCCATCTGAAAACGCTGGCTCTGGCCAATGAATTGTATGCTGCGCGGTGGGACAGCTGGTATGTGCCGGTGATTGATACCACAATGACCGCCCGCGGTGAGCCGACGTGGAACTCCAATGTCCTCTTTCGTGAACTGGTCGGCCTTCAAACCGCCTATGTCGGCAGCAGCTATGTTCTGCCGCCGGAGTATTTGTGTCCTTCGGATACCCAATCCAGCCCGACCTACTGGAATCAGGCGGGCGTGACGTATGCCAACTTTGTCAGCTACGGCTATAATTTGACCGACTGGGGGCCCGACTCGCGCAGCCCTGTTTCCTGGAGCGGCAACATTCCGGTGAGCACCTGGTCCTGCCGCTTCCGGGTCGGAGTGCTCCGCACACCCGCTCAGGCGATTATGTTTGCCGACGGCGGCGACATCTGGATTCGCAAAGCCGGCGCGGACTACAAAACCTACTGGAATCTATTCGGGCAGGACATCGTCAAATACCGTGCCCGAAATATGTGGCATCCGGTTTACTATCGTCACAAAGAAGGTGCGAATGTGTCCTTTTTTGACGGCCATGTCGAATTTCTCAAGAAGGAGTCCCTGTTTTTCTATCAGAACAATTCGAGTACCCCCGATGACGGACGAAACAGCCAGATTTGGTTCTGCATCCCACAAAACCGCCCTTGAATCGGCGGAGGAAGACAGGAAGACAGGAATACAGGTGGTCAGGGGAAAAGCCTGTTCAAATCATCCCTCAAGAAAGGAAAAAGGAGGGCAGGACCTGCCTGCCCTCGTAGAAATACCCCTGCAGCGGTTGAAAAGTGGTTTGGGTTATTGTTTTCTTCGGGCAAACATCAGCACACTGCCCAATCCGAGCATCACCACTGTAGCCGGTTCCGGGATGACCGAGGACGCCACCACAAACACATCGGTGTTGTCTATGTAGCGTCCGTCAAATCCCATGGCAGCCCAGTCGGGGTAATAGACGGCAAAATTGCTGTCGATTCCGTCCACCAGGGCGGCAAAACGGTCAGCACCATAGCCGCGTGCAAACAACGGCACCAGTTCGTTTGTATGATTGCCGCTCCACCAGCGAACACCGTTCGGGTTGCTGCTGGTGTAGGTTCCTGCCAGGACATTCTCCCGCGAAATCCGCTCGTGAGGAATGACATTGGAACTTTCGCCGCTCGGCATCGAATTGCCGTGGTCTGTGGTAACAATCAGGAGGTTGTTTTCCCAGCCGCCATTGTTTTCAATCCAGTTAATCACGGCTTTGACGGCATTGTTAAAGTCGAGCTGCTCTTCAACGAGACGGCTGGTCTGATTCGAATGCGCCGCCCAGTCGACCGCCCCGCCTTCAATCTGCAAAAAGATTCCGCTGCCGTTATCCAGATGCTGGAGTACATTCAAAGCCGCCAGCGTCATTGTTACCAGCGAAGGAACAGAGACATTAAAGGGGTCGCTGAATACCGTGTCGGTATGGCTGTAGCCGCTGCGGCCCTGCTGGAGCGTCGTAGCCGCCTGGGCGGTTCCGACCACTCGTGTCTTGCCGTCGAGAATGGACAGATTGCCGCTGGCGAGCGCTTCGAATTCGGCTTTTGTCTGGATGGACTTCCAGCCGCCGGGATGAGTGCCGGCATTCAGCTGATTCCAAACGGTTTGTCCCCCGACGTAGCTGTAGTCCTGTCCGCTGGTTCTCAGGGTTCCATTGTTGGTATAGTTCGGATTGCCGGCGCCCATAATGACGTCCATCACGCTGCCGTTGAGCATATCATTGGCAATGGCCGCATAATTGTTGCGGCTGATGTCATGGGCATCGCTGAATGCGGCGGGCGTGGCATGGGACCATTGTACTGATGAAATCGTGCCGACAACCTTGCCGTTCGCCTTGGCCAGTTCCGGAAGCGTGGGCATAATGGGTGCATTTAAGTTGCTCCAGTTGATGGCATTGTTATAGGTCTTCTGACCGGTGCTCAATGCCGTCCCGGCGGCCGCAGAGTCGACGGCATTTTTGTGAAGATAACCGGAGGGCGTATTATAGCTGGCCAACCCCCACGCCTGGGAAGGGTCATAGCCAACCATAGGACTCATGTTGCCGGTTGGCGTCGTAGAGGTGTTCAGCGGATAAGTCGTCATTAAGTACTTGACCCATTCTGACCCGAAGTATGGGCTTGCACAGGCTGTGCCGTATTCATATAGATCGGCTGCATCCCAGGCGCCGAATGAGGCTCCATCCGAGATCATCACAATAACATTTTTCGACGCAGACGCCGGGGCAGACATCATCGACAGGATGAACGCTGCCATCGTCACGAGCAAAGACAATCTGTTTCTCATCTTTCCTTTCATAATGCTTTGTCCCTTTCTTTTTTTGAAAACACTTCCTGTTCAAACGCTCTTCCTTCAGCGCGCACTTTCTCCCGCCTTTGTGAAAACACTCCATAGCCCGAGTGCTTTTCAGCGCGCACTGTCTCCTGCAGGGGTACCCGAAAACATCGGCTGAAAAAAAGCGGCTGAAGTCTTACAGCAGCAACGTCGGAGATATGTATACAAAAAATTTTTTAAACAGAATGAGCGACAGATTGAATCATTGTTAGACAGTTTTTTGTGTTGAATTAACGAAGGGGACAAACGAATGTTGTATATAATAGCAGGAATAACAACCAGCATCTCTGTTGAATAGGATTGAGAATGCGACAAAGAAGCGATGATCCAAAACCGGCAAATCAATACACCGGATGAGATTCAACGAAATGCAGGCACAGGCGTTCTTATGGCATCAAAAGGAATAGTTTGAAAAGACGGCGGAATCAGACGGATTGTTCGATAGAACAAAAGTCTGTCAGAAAAGGTCCGCAGGCAGAATTCCAATTGCAGGATTCTGCTCTGTCTGTGTTGACGGAGGAAAGAAAGGGGGGAGTTTTTGGTTAGGAATGTGCGGGCTGTTGGTGTTGTTTATCCGAAGAGAGCGGGAAAGAGGCGGATGACAAGGAGGGCAAGTGCGGCGGCGTAGAGGCCTGCGGCCAGGTCATCGGCCAGGATGCCCCAGCCGGCTGGGAGGGTTTCGAGTTTGCGAATCGGCCAGGGTTTGGCGATGTCAAAGAGACGAAAGAGAACAAAGCCAAGCACAGCCGTATTGCAGATATGTGCAGGGCCCATCAGGGCAATCGCCAGCAGGGTGAGGGCCTGTCCTGCCGTTTCATCGGCGACCACTTCGCGCGGGTCGCTTTGACCGGTGCGGCGGATGACCGCCGGCGCAAACTGCACACAAAACCAGCTGAACAGGATGGTTACAGCCGCCATGGCATAAACATTTGCGGCGGGCCAGAGAAATCCGAACGCCTGATAGAGAATCACCGGCGGCAGAGAGCCGAACGTGCCCGGAGCGGCGGGCAGCTTGCCAAGACCAAACGTTGTCGCAAACCATTCTTTCATATTTTTTCTACGCTGATTTTCGCCGGACGGCTCAGACTTTTTCCAGCAGGGACAGGGCGTAACGGTCGGTCATCCCGGCGATGTAATCGCAGACCGTCCGCTGAAGGCCCTCCGTTTCAATGAGACTGCGAAAATAGCGGGGCATCTGTTCAGGGTGCCGACACAGCCGGTCGAACAAATCATTCAGCCATTGTTCAATCTGACGGTCCACCGCCTTCAGATTCGGATGGGAATACAGCCGGCACATCAGAAAGTTTTCCAATTCCTCCAGCTGGGTCTGCGTGGGTTCGCTGAGTCGAATCAGCGGCTGTCCGTATTGATAGACCTCTTCGAGGGTGCTGATGCGGGCTTCCTGAATGGCTCGGCGGCTGGTTTCTATCACGTCCCCGACGAGCCGGTCGAGAATCGCCTTGGCGGTGCGGGTTCGCCGAATGACAAAATCGTCGATGGTTTCGGCCCGGATTTGCTCTTGCGCCTCTCGGAACAGGGCGCAGGTGCGGGCCTGGTCCTCTTCAATCAGCCGGGCGCGGATGCCGTCCTCCAGGTCGTGGCAGTTGTAGGCAATGCGGTCGGCCAGATTGGCAATCTGCCCCTCCAGGCAGCAGACCGGTTCGGCGAACTCGGCGGAGCAGCCGCCGTCGTACGGCCCCTGATGGCCGGCAAGGGACTGGCGGGTTTCGTACATCAGATTCAGTCCCCGAAAGTCCGGGTAGGGGGTTTCAAGAAAATCGACAATCCGCAGGGCCTGGCGGTTGTGCTCAAAACCCCCGAAGGAGGCCATTCGTTCATTTAAGACCCGCTCGCCGGTGTGGCCGAAGGGGCTGTGGCCGATATCGTGGGCCAGACAGACGGCTTCGGTCAGTTCTTCATTGAGCCCGAGGGCCCGGGCGATCGTGCGTCCAATTTGGGCGACCTCGATGCTGTGGGTCATCCGCGTGCGGTAATGGTCGTTGACGCCGGGCATGAAGACCTGCGTTTTGCCCTCGAGCCGGCGGAAGGCCGCGCTGTGAATGATGCGGTCGCGGTCTCGCTCGAAGGGACCGCGGTAGGGGTGCGGCGGCTGCGGAACCCGGCGTCCGCGGCTGTTTTGCGGCGTGACGGCATACGGTGCAGGCGGCGTTCTCATTTACAGATTCGGCAGATGATGGTCCCGCGACAGGCGGGTCAGTTCCTCGTACAGTTCGGACATGCTCTGGCTGATGACCTTCGTGGAGCTGCAGACGGACATAAAGTTGGTATCCCCATCCCAGCGGGGGACGATGTGGATATGCATATGTTCCGGCAGCCCCGCTCCCGCACAGCGTCCGAAGTTCATTCCGACGTTGAAGCCGTGCGGATGAAGCGCCAGCGAGAGCACCTTCTGGCTTTCGCGAATCAGTTTCATCATCTCGAGCAGTTCGTCGCTGTCCGCTTCCTCCAGTGTTGCGATGTGCCGCAGGGGAGCAATCAGGAGATGGCCGTTGTTGTAGGGAAAGCGGTTGAAGACGACGGCGCAGCGTTCCGTTCGCCAGAGCACCAGGTTGTCCCGGTCCTGCTGCGGCGTGCGAATGTAATCGCACAGAAAGCAGGGGCTTTTTTCGGGCAGGCCCTGAATGTAAGGCATTCGCCACGGAGCCCACAGATTCTTGCTGTCCGTCGTCATTTTTGTTCCGTCTGTGCCGGGTTCTGCGGGTTGTCGGAAAGCCGTTCAATGCGGATATGCTGGCGAACCGTCAGTTTCGGCAGACTGTCCCCGAGCGGAAGGATGAAATCTGCAGCCGTAATGAGTGTGTAGTCATCCTGGGCGAATTCGAGTTGTCCGTCGGTAAGGTTGAAAACCAGCCGCCCGGTGCCCTCCAGCGATTCGTGGCGGAAACTGCGAAGAACCGAAAACAGGGAGCCGCGAATCTGATAGCTGCCTTCATACGGCAGCGGAAAATTCAGCAGCGGCTTTTCACGAAGCTGATAGCGTGTGCTCACGGACGCCAGCTTGACCTGCTGCTGTTCTTCAAGGGTCTCAACGGTGTAGGTGATGATGCGGCTGGGAAGGTTCTGAATCGGGACCGGCCAGGGCAGGAATTGTTCGCTCTGCCAGCTGGAGCCGGGGACAACGCCCCGCAGGGGTTTGGGATTGGAGGCTGTCAGGTCCCAGAGCGTGTACTGGAAGAACAGCCAGTCCAGAATCATATCGGGGTCTTTAATGCGCTGGGCCGTGTCCCCCTTTTCGACAAAACTTTTCCGGCCGATTTCCCGAAGCAGCTCCCGAAAGGAGTCGGTCAGTTCAATCTGGCCGGTCGGACTGACCTGCAGGGTATAGGAACGTCCCCGAAGATGCTGCATCGCATCGGCGGGGGCGGCTTTTCCTGAAAAGGTTGTCCGGTTGGCCTCTACGGATTCACAGGTAAACTCCACCGTGGAAAGACCGTAGGGATTTGCCTCGATCGGCCGGATGCGGAAGACCATTTCGATGGATTCATTGGCCAGTTTGGAATCTTCCTTTTTGCCGGACGAGCCGCTGGTCAGCTCAATCTGGACTTCCCGGGAGGAAACAAACCGATACCGCAGAGGCGGGTCTGCGCGGAACTCAAGAGCCATATATTCCCCGCGCGGGAGGGTTCTGCAGCCGCCGAGGAAAGCAGCCGCCGGCATCCAAAGGAGCAGGACGGTCCGGCTTACTGATTGGCTCAACGCGGAACGTTTCATCGGAAAAACCGTTTTACGGAACCAGTTTGCGTTCGATGCTCTGGATAAACCGAATCACCAGAGTATCGGGTCCCTGGTCCGGTTTGGCCTTGGGGTTTACTTCCTGAGCGGTGTAGGTGCTGATCAGGGTTTCGCCGTATTCGAGGACCTTTCCGCTGTCCAGATTCATCGTCATTTTTCCGGTGTACTGGTTTTCGTTGTCGAGCATTTTGGCGAAGATGCCCATGCTGCCCTGGCCGGCATCGGGGCTGGCAGCACTTTCAGAGGCGTTCATTTCAACCGTCATGGTCTTTCCGCTGTCGGTCTGCTGCAGACCGGTGACGGTATAAACTTTGCGGAAGTTTTTGCTGGACAGAAGCCCCGGCGGTGAAGGGACAATGCGTTCCCAGGTCGCACCGACTTTCAGCGGTGTACCGAGGTCGGGGAGAGCAAGGATTTCATGCCGTTTGGCGATTTCTTCTTTGGTAAAAAGTCGGGACGCCAGGCGTCCTTCCTGTCCGGGAATGTCGGCGGTTTTGATGGTGCTGGTATCGAGGGCTTCGGCCTTGCCGTCCGGGGTCAGCCGAACGATATAAGACTGGCCGACCAGTTTGGCCAGCGGATTGGCCTGGTCTTCGGACCGGCGGCTGTCAAAATCAATCTGAACATTGTTTTGCTGGATGACCCGACAGGCGATGTCCCGGATGGTGATAACGGCTTCCGCCGCTCCGTTCTCATCTACTTTATTGATTCGCTGCTCTACGGTCATCCGTACGGAGGTGGTGGTTTCCTCCTGGCGGAGTTTCTCGAGAGCGGGCTGCTCAAACTTGAAGTCTTTTGTCGTGGTCATTGTGATTTCATAAATGTCCGCCGTTTGCGGCTGGAACTGCTGGGCGGCCTGAAAGGACATTCGCTTGGAAGGGCCTTTGCAGCCGGGCATAAGAGAAGCAGTGAGAACAAAAGAAAGAACAACCAGACTCAAGATTACCGAACGACGCATGGGACTGTCCCTTCAAATTGATAGATATCCTTATCTTTTTTATTTTCCTGCCGGATAGGAATTATAGAAGGTCGGGGGACGGTTGACAACTGAAAATTCTCGGAGAAAGGCAAAATCAGGATTTTGGGTGTCCGCATTGGGGGCTCCGCGAGGCCGGGTTTGTAAATTTCTGTTCAGGTTGACGGGGTTTTTCGCTATAATGCGGTTTTTAAGAACGAATCAAAGACCGTGATTTGGGAGAAGCCTATGAACAGCGACCGGATTAAGCAGGGGTTTCAGCGGGCGCCGCACCGGGGCCTCTTGCGGGCCTGCGGACTGAAGGAAGAAGACATCAACAAGCCGTTTATCGCCGTGGCAAACAGCTATTGCGATGTTGTGCCCGGGCATGTTCACCTTCGCGAGGTAGCCAAAGTTGTCAAAAAGGCCATTCGGCAGGCCGGCGGCGTTCCTTTTGAGTTTAATACGATTGCTATCTGCGACGGCATCGCGATGGGGCATACGGGGATGAAATATTCTCTGGCCTCCCGGGAGATTATTGCGGATTCTGTGGAGGCAATGCTTCAGGCCCATTGTTTTGATGGGATGGTTTGTATTCCGAACTGTGATAAGGTCGTTCCCGGGATGCTGATGGCGGCGGTTCGGGTAAACATCCCGACACTGTTTGTGTCGGGCGGGCCGATGCTGGCAGGCAAGACCAAAGACGGAAAGACGGCGGATTTAATCAGCATCTTTGAAGGGGTTGCCCAGTTTAACGCCGGCAAAATCAGCGATGAGCAGCTGCATGATCTCGAATGCTCGGGCTGTCCGACTCCGGGAAGCTGTTCGGGGATGTTCACAGCCAACAGTATGAATTGTCTGTGTGAGGCGATTGGAATGGCCCTGCCGGGCAACGGTACGATTCCGGCGGTGGACCGGCGGCGGCAGAAACTGTACCGTACGGCCGGACAGAGGATTGTCGAACTGGTGCGGGAGAATCTGAGGCCGCGCGACATTGTTACTGAAAAGTCTATCGACAATGCCTTCATCTGTGATATGGCCATGGGCGGCTCTACCAATACGGTGCTGCATACGCTGGCCCTGGCCCATGAGGCGGGCATCTCCTATGATTTGGACCGAATCAACCGCATCAGTGAACGGTGCCCGAATATCTGCAAGGTCTCTCCTTCCAGCCACTGGCATATCGAAGATGTGGATGCGGCCGGCGGAATCAGCGCCATTCTGAAGGAAATCAGTAAGATTGAAGGGCTGCTGCATCCGGAGTGTATGACGGTCTCCGGCGTTACGCTCGGGGAGCGGATTCGAAAGGCCAAAATTCGCAATCCGGAGTGCATCCGTCCGCTCGAAAATGCCTATTCAAAGACAGGGGGCCTGGCGATTCTCCGCGGGAATCTGGCTCCCAACGGCTGTGTGGTTAAGACGGCGGGTGTGTCGGAGAAGATGCTGCGCCACAGCGGGCCGGCGGTGATTTTTGAAAGCCAGGAAGAGGCCTGCGAAGGCATCCTGGGCGGCAAGGTCAAACCCGGCGATGTGGTAGTCATTCGGTACGAAGGGCCCAAGGGCGGACCGGGGATGCAGGAGATGCTCAGTCCCACCAGTTATATTATGGGGGCGGGGCTGGGGGATTCCGTGGCGCTGATTACGGACGGGCGGTTTTCCGGCGGCACGCGCGGCGCCTGCATCGGCCATATCAGCCCCGAAGCGGCGGTCGGCGGCCCGATTGCGATGCTTCGAGACGGGGATATTGTGGAGATAGATATTCCGGCCCGAAGGCTGGATGTCCGATTGAGTGCCGAGGAAATGAACCAGCGAATCAGCCAGTGGAGGCCCGGCGTTCCACGGATTCGCCACGGTTGTTTGGGCCGATATGCTGCAATGGCCACAAGCGCCGATACCGGAGCTGTTCTGAAATGGGATTGATGGACATTCGGACCGACAAGTGGTACGCGGGGGGATTGCGGTTTGAATGTACCGGCTGCGGGGGCTGCTGTGCGGGACCGCAGGAAGGGTATATCTGGCTGACGCGGAGGGAACTTGAGCGGGCGGCGGAATATTTAGGCATATCTCCGCAGGTCTTTCGGGAGAAATATGTCCGTCGAGTGGGTTTTCGTCTCAGCCTCATCGAGCATCCGCGAACCAAAGACTGCATTTTTCTGACGGATTTCGGCGGCGGCCGGCGCGGCTGCGCGATCTATCCGGTGCGGCCGCTTCAGTGCCGAACCTGGCCGTTTTGGAATGAAAACCTTCGCACGCCCCAGGCGTGGGAAGCGACGGGACAGAAATGCCCCGGAATCAATCAGGGTACTTTTTGGAGTGTGGAACAGATTGAATCCCTGCGAACCGCAAAACCCGATGCCGACGGATGTACTTGAGGAAGTGCTTGTCCGTGTTCGGCAGGTGTATGATTGGCTGGCGGAAGCGATTCAGGTTTTGAATCCCGCCTGTCGGGCCTGCGGGACCTGCTGCGATTTTGAGAATTACGGACATCGTTTGTACATCACGACGCCGGAGGTGCTCTATTTTCTCCATCACCTGTCTCTGGATTTTCGTATGATGACAGATGGGGTTTGTCCGTATCGGGAAAATGGACGATGCAGTGTTTATATGTACCGGTTTGCCGCCTGCCGGATTTTTACATGCACATCGGACACGCGGCGGCAGCATCAGCTCAGCGAAGAAGCCATCCGTCGGTTTAAGGAAATCTGTGTTCAGTACAATCTGCCGTATCGATACATCGATTTAAAGTATGCACTCAGCCGGCCCGACCTGTGGCTTGCGTAATTTTTCAGCTCCTGATTCAGATTTTTTCTTATCGACCCTTCAGGGAAAATCCGTCTTTACAAAGAAAATTTTTTTGACGATGAAAGAAACAAGAACTTTTTGTTCGGATGCAGGGTAGAAAAACCAGACAGGGATTTGACTCACAGGTTGTTTTTTTGTGAGAACGGTTATGGTGCATTTTCATACCGTTGAAGATGTTTTACGGTTTGCCCTGGCCCTTCAGGAATCCTCAAGGAAATTCTATCTGCACTTATCGGATGCTGTGGCGGAACCCGCTGTTCAGTCAATTTTTACAGCGTTGGCCGGGGCGGAGGAGCGACGAAGAAAGGCTGTTGAACTGGAACTGTTTAAGATTGGGGCGACGGTGTCTGAACCGCCTTCGGTTTCACCGCTGGATGAATGGCCGGAACTGCTGTTTCTGACAGTGCCGATGTCTGTGAAAGATGCGTTTGAACTGGCCATAAGAAGACAGCGGACCATCTTTCGAAAATTTTCTGAGATGATGTACCGGGCGGAAAATTCGGAAACGGCCGATGTGCTGTTCGGACTGGCCGAACAGGAAATGCGCTATCTGCTGCAGCTGGAGAAAGATTACAAATCTCTTTTTCCGGAACCGGAAATATAAGAAAGATTTTGTTCTCGGCAAACCGGGCTATTCCGGGACGTCGTTTTGCTTGGCGGGTTTTCGAACGGTTAATTTCTGCCGGAGCCGCTGATAGACGGAGGGGGGAATCAGCCCGGAGACATCCCCGCCCAGCAGGGCCAGCTGGCGGACCATCGTGGAGTTGACGTAGCCGTATTCTTCGCTGGTCATGATAAAGACGGTTTCGATGCCGGCGATTTTTCGGTTGGTCATGGCCAGCTGAAACTCATATTCAACATCCGTGAGGTTTCGCAGCCCCCGCAGCATGACTTGGGCCCCTTTGCGGGCGGCAAACTCCACCGTGAGCGTGTCATAGCTTTCCACGGTCACACCCGGCAGGTCCGAGACCAGATTGCGAATCATGTCCACTCGTTCCGCTTTGGTGAACAGCTCTTCCTTTCCGGGATTTTGTCCGACCGCCACAATCAGCCGGTCAAACAGTTTGTATCCCCGGCGAATCACATCCAGATGCCCATTCGTGATGGGGTCGAATGACCCCGGAAAAATGGCCGTAATGGACTGCGGTTTCATCGAAGGTTCCTTTTCGGTTCGGAGGTTTTGTCGTTTTTGAAAAATATTAGGAGATTGCCTTGAAGGATTCAAGTTCTATGTTCCGGAAGTCCTGCCCGAGGTATTCGTTTCGCAGCTGGCGAATGTATTGCTCCATGGCGGCAAAACGGGACTGGGCGATTTGTCGGACCGTCTGGAAGTGAAATCCTTCTTTCAGGCGGGCATCCCAGTAACGGTATTCGACTCGTCGGTCCCAGCCGTCCAGCAAAGCGGCTGCTCCTTTGCCCTGCAGAAAGTATCGGCGGAATTCGTGCAGAAGCCCAAAGGCTCCTATTTCGTCAAGGAGACGGGCGTCGGAAAGGATTTGAGCCTCAACAAGCGGGGAAGCGCGGCTTTCGGATTCTATAACTACCCGACATATTAACTCTGTTTTGTCCCCTAACAATGAGGCCGTTTGTTTTTCCTTGACGAACTGGACAGAATACTCCCTCAACTGTCTGCCTCGCAGCTCCGAAACGGCTTCACAAAGGGAGCGTTCTTTGATGCGGCTGTAGAGTCGGTATCCGCAATCGGACAGGTAGGCGGCGGCCAGGAGGGAAAACGTATCAACGGATTCGCCCTTTTTTGTTAATTCAGGTAATTTGGAAATGAGTTCAGCGTTCCGTGCGATGTGTAAGGTTTTTTCCCACAGCCATCGTTCGGTACACCCTGACGGCAGCTGAAAGGTTAACACCTCCTCTGCGAGTCGGCGAATCCTTTCTAACTCTTCCATGCATCCATCCTCCTGTGTGCGCACTGCTATAGTAAGAAAATAGGCAAGATTGCGTCAAGCAATTTCTCGTGCCGGAGGGCAAATTTATGCTGATTTATCCCGTATAAACCTTACAAACGCTTCTCGGCGGATTCGCTACAGAGCGTACGACTGGTCTGGCCGCTATTTTAGGAATCGAGAGTGCATTTTATTATTTATATTTTGTGAGACGAGGTGAAAAAGTTTCAGGATTTTTGTTTGAAGCGCCGAAATAAATGGTACAATGGGCGGGACGAGTTATGAGATGGAAATCTTGGAATGAGCGCACAGGGATGGGCATGAATCGTCGGAATCGCACGTTCTTCGTATGGGTCTCACTGGTTGCGTCAATGACTATCGCCGGATTGCTGTTGATGGCCCTCGACCAGAAGACACCTATGACCGGGGCCTACAGTCTGGCCAGTTATTTACGATTGGATCCCATTGAAAAGGCGGCCTTTCGTCCGATAACAGCGCGGCCTGCGGAATGGAATCGAATCGAGGTCTATTACAGCCGGACCAATTCGGGGAATGCGGGCGATGTGGCGATGATTTCCTCCCTTCGGGGCACAGCCCGGGCTGATTTTCATTTTCTGGTTGGGAACGGCCGAGGGGCCGGCGACGGTCAGATTGAGTGCACCGAAAGCTGGATTCAGCAGAAGAGCAATAACGGGATTATTCGGATTTGCGTCGTGGCCGATTTGTACGACAGCCCGGTCACGGCCTATCAGCTGCGTCGAACTGCGGCGTTGGTAGAGGCATTGAGCCGCCGCTTCAATATCAAGACGCAATATATCCACTACCCTGCAAACTGGCAGTTTTGAACTGTCCGATTTTGGATTGTCCCAAACCGCGGGTTTTTAACCGCGGTTTTTTTGTTTCTGCGCGAAGGGGCCGGAGGAATCAATTGCATCCGGAATCGCTTTTGCTATAATCCATCAGGTTCTCTTTTTTGAAGATTTTGAAACCATTTAGTTCAAACGGGAGCGGACTGTTGAAATTTCTGGTGTTTCAGGATGGTAAGCCGGCGGAGGATTTTTCTCCGGCGGCTGCTTATATGTTCGGGGCGGACCAGATTCCTCTTTATCAGGTGCAAATGGACTATAAGGACGGGGTTCTGGAGTGTACCAAGAAAAGTCCGGATTCAGCGGGTTTGGCGCTGCTTTGGCCGGTAGAGGGGGCCGGGCGGCTCCTTTTGTCTACGACGCGGCTTCCGGACAGGCCGGAGCCCTACAATCTGAACGTGGAGCTGGCAAGGGCCCGCCTGATGCAGATTACCCTGAAGCGAGAGGATTGGGCCCTCTTTGAAGAAGATACCCGATTCGCCGATTTGGCCCACGAAGCGCAGGACCTGTTCATCCAGTCGCTTTTGCATATTTCGGACCCGGCGCAGGCATCGGTGCTGGCGGACCGCTCTCTGGAAAAGGGGCTTCAGTTCTCCGAGCAGCTGGCGGCTCGACATGCGGACCAGCTTTTGGCTTTGCGCTGCCGACATCGGGGGCTCGGACGTCATTCTCTCGGGGTTGGAATTGATTTGGAACGAATAGAGGACCCGACTTATCGAAAATGGCTGCTTGAGATTTTCGGGTTTGTGACGATTCCGATGGAATGGGGGCGGATTGAGACAAAACCCGGACATTATGATTTTGAGGCGATTGACCGGTGTATGGAATTGCTGGCGGGACGCCGCCTGGCCCTCTGTGCCGGTCCCTTGCTTCGCTTTCACCCCGCCAGTCTGCCTGCCTGGCTGGCTTCGGAGGCCAGAGAATTTGAAAAAATCCGGGAAGCGGCGTATGAGTTTGTGGTCCGCACGGTAGCCCGGTATGCCAAATACGTTCATGCCTGGCGGGTGATTTCCGGCATGCACGCGTGGAATTGTTTCGGGTTTACCTTTGAACAGGTGATTGAAATGACGCGGACGGCGTGTCTGGCGGCCAAGTCGGCGGATACCAAGTCGCGGAAAATCATCGAGATTGTGTTTCCCTGGGGTGAGTATTACGCCACGGACCGCACAACCATCCCGCCCCTTGTTTATGCGGATATGATTATCCAGAGCGGGATTAACTTTGATGCCGTCGGTCTGCAGCTGCAGTTCGGGGCCAACCAGCCGGGAATGCATGTCCGGGATATGATGCAGATTTCCTCGCGTCTGGATTTCTTTGCGCAGGTGGCCAAGCCGGTTCATATTACGAGTGTGGCCGTTCCGGATCGGATTTCGATGCCGCAGGGGGACCCGCAGCTGTGCGGCTATTGGCACAAACCGTGGACGGAGGAGATTCAGGCCCAGTGGATTGAAAGTTTTTATAAAGCGGCGCTGAGCCGTTCTTTTATCAATACCGTTACATACGGGGCGTTGGCTGACGGAACGCAGAATTCTATGGCCGGTCAGGGGCTTCTGGATGAGCATCTGAATCCCAAAAAAGCCCTTCTGAGCATTGTAAAATTTCAGAAATTGATTGAAAAGCGATAAACAGGTTTGCGTGCGGGTATGGCGGCAAAGGATATAAACTCTTTCAGCGGCGGTATCGTTCTGGAAGAGGGACTTCGAGGGGCTCAGCTGCTTGTGGGGCTGTCTATCGTTTTTGGGCTGTTTTGTGGATGGATGTATTTTCAGCTGCAGAAGGGAAAGACGGGAGCGCCGCTGGCGGATGCGGTCAATCCGAATACGGCATCGATAGGCAGTCTGATGCGGCTGGAGGGGATTGGGCCGGTGCGGGCCCTGCAGACCGTTCGTTATCGGCAGCGGACGGAGGGACCGGCTTTTGAAAGGCCGGAAGATTTGGAAAACGTAGCGGGAATCGGCCCGAAGACTGTATCCAAGATTGCCCCGTTTCTTGCATTTGAGCAGGAACTGCAGCAGAGAACCGAGGAAACGAGCGAAGGTCAGAATGTCGGATTGGGAGATTAAAAAACCGCTGGGACGCTGCTGGGTGACAGGCCGGGAGTTTGCACCGGAAGAGGAATATTATGCTGCGCTGGTGGAAACGCCGGATGGGTTTGAGCGGCGCGATTTCTGCCGGGAATACTGGGAGACAAATCGACCCGAAGTGTACTGTTTCTGGAAGACCCGCATGCCCAACCCCCAGAAAAAAAAGCAGCAGATGTTCATTGAGCCGGAGATGCTGCTGGCCTTTTTTGACCGTCTGGCATCGGAAACGGAACCGGAAAAGCTCAATTTCCGTTTTGTTCTGATGCTGATTCTGATGCGCAAGAAACGGCTGAAATATGAGGCCAGCCGAGTGGAAGGGGGGCGCGAAGTCTGGACGGTCCGGGTAGTCGGGCAGGAGCGGCTGGAAGAGGTGGTCAATCCCAACCTGACGGATGAGCAGATTCAGCAGCTGTCTGAGCAGATGGGGCAGATTCTTCAGACGGAACTGGATTAGGGCAAAGCGTGTTTCGAAACGGATGGATTATTCTGGTCGTCTGGGCGGCCTTTCAGGCCGGCTGTGCCTCCCCTTCATCGCTGCCGCCGGTGCAAGTTCGGCCCTGTCGGGGCAAAGGGACGATTGAGGAGGCCGTCAAAGCCCTGGCACTCAAACGGGCCAATCTGCACCCGCTGAAGGCATCGGCCCGCTGTGTTCTCGAATGGACGGATTCGGAAGGGAGGGTCCGCAAAGAGACGTTTGATGCACAGTTTCGGTATGTTCCGCCGGATTGCCTGTTTGTCCGGGGGGACAAGTTCGGCGAGATTCGCTTCGGCACCAATTCGGAGGCCTTCTGGATGATGGTCAAGCCGGAGATTGACACTTATTGGTGGGGAACCCGGCAGGCGGCCGAACAGTGTAGGGAGATGCTCCAGTTCAACCCGTGGAATGTGATTGAAGCCCTCGGGGTGGTCCAGGTTGATACAAACTGGACCCTCGATTGGCACAATGGATTTGATGTGCTGACCCTGACGGATTCGGAGGGGGTGCTGATTCGAAAAATCTGGATAAGGGCCTGCGATTATCAGGTGATTTCGATTGAATCCGCCGACTCGCAGGGGCGGCAAAATGTCCAGATTCATATGGACAATTATGTCCCGACAGAACAGGGCTTTTCGGTGCCGAGTGTAATAGAGGCCCGGCATTTTTCCGGGGGGCGAGCGGATGCATCGCTGCGGCTGGAGCTGCGGGGGGTGGGGCTTTTCGAAGTGGACCCTGCCCGGGCTCAACGCCTTTTTTCCCGTCCATCTGAAGAGAATTATCGGACGGTCTATCGTCTGAGCAGTGCCTGTGAATTTGTGCAGGTCGGACGCTGATTTTTTTGCAACTTCCTTAGAAAAAAAGGTCTTGCGCGAATTTATCTTTATTTATGCGCAAGATTGTCTTGTCCATTTCTCCCCTTTTTTCGGATAATTCACAATGTGCTGGAGTGTGTGTGATGTGTGTGTTGGGTGAGGGAAATCCTCGAAACATTTCAAGTTTTTTAAATTCCAAAAACCATTTTGGAAAGGAGTGAGGAAAGATGAAGAAATCATTTCTTTTTCTGCTGGTGCTGCTTTTAGGTACTCTCGGCCAGGCCACTGTCATTCTCCACGATACCTTTGCGGACGGCAGCCGTCTGGAAACGAATCTGCCGTATGAGTCGGCGCTGTATGCCTCGTCCCCTGCCGATGTGACGGTCAGCGTGGGGTCGGTTCGTCAGGCGATGAGCACTGCGAGCCGACGGCTGCATACGTATTTTGCTGATCAGGGCAGTCCGCTGGGGCTGAATGTCGGCGACAAACTGGTGGCCACCATCGAGTTTGCACCTTGCGGTGCTCTGTACAGCTCCACGAGCCGCAATTTCCGTTTCGGGCTGTTTTATGACCCGACCAGCCCCCAGCATCGGGCTGACAATATCGGGGATTCCGGCGTCAGCAATTCCTGGCAGGATGCGACGGGCTATGCGGTCCAGTTTTCGCTGAGCTCGGGAACAGCCAGCACGATTCAGGTGGGTAAGCGGACAGACTTTACAGTCACCAGTCTTTTGGGGACAAGCGGGGCCTATCAGTGGGGAACGGGCACAGGGGGAGCGAGCAACCTCGTTTTGGACCGGGTTTATACGATGACGTTTGTTCTGGATTACCAGGCCGCCGACCTGATGCAGGTTGATTTTACGTTTATGGATGATTACGGCTTCTCCACTTCGGCCTCTCTGACGGATAACGGTCTGGGCGGCAAGCCGATTTACACGAATTTTGATTTCCTTCTGTTCCGGTTCTCTGCGGCTTCCGGAACAGCCGACATCATTGATATCCGAAGCATCAAGATTGAGTATATCCCGGAACCGGCAACGCTGGCTCTGCTGGGAATCGGCGGGCTGCTGGCGTTCCGCAGGAAACGCTAAGTATCCTCCGGAAACGAACCGTCTTCACATAGAAAACCGGCCCCATCGCCCAGCGGCAGGGGCCGGTTTCTTAGATAGGAGAAAAAAGGCGTTTCCAGTATTGATAAGCGGGTTTTGAGCATTCTGTTGCGCAAAATCATTCTTGTTTTGGCGCAAGATTGACTTGTCTAAACAGTCTGATTTGCCGAAGATAAATCCAAGTCGTTTTCTATACAAGGCGTCTCTGCAGGACGAGGACTGCGGAGAAAATCAACCAATCAGGGATTCATAAAAAGATGAGGAGAAGCACAATGGCAAGGACACTTCAGTTTACCTTTCTGACGGCGGTTTTGGTCCTGGGTGCGGTCTGCTCGGCGGAGGTTCTGCTTTATGATACCTTTGCCGACGGAAGCCGTACAGAAACCAACCTGCCGACAGAGTCAGCCGTATGGTTTTCGCATCCGACTAATCTGACGGTCAGCAGCGGCTCTTTGGCCGTCAATCAGCAGGCGATCGGCAACACCAGTTCCAAGATGTGGACGTATTTTGCTCCGAACGGTTCCCCCGTGTCGCTGGGGGTTGGGGACAAGCTTGTCGCCGAAATAACATTTACCCCGCGCGGGGCAATGTACAGCACCAGTTCCAAAAACTTCCGACTGGGACTTTTTTATGACCCGACAGATGAGCAGCTTCTGCAGGATACCAACTCGGATACCGGCGGCGGACGCTGGGTGGACTCTCGGGGTTATGCCGTGATGTTTACGCTCAGTCCGGATTCGACGGCCGGGACAATTCAGGTCGGCAAACGGACCAATGTCACCGGAACGGACGGTCTCCTGAGTTCTGCAGGCACCTATACCTGGAATACCGGTTCCGGTCAGGCGGCCAATTTGAGTCTGAATACGCAATATACAATGAAACTGCTGCTTGAGCGTACGGCAGAAGCGGAAATGAAGGTGACCTTTACATTTCTGCAGGGCAGTACGGAGATAGCTTCGAGTACCTTAACGGATAATGGTTTGGGCAGTCTTCCGATTTATACGTTGTTTGACCAGCTGTTCATTCGTCTGTCCACCTATACGGGGACGGCGGATATTGTGGATTACAACAGCATCAAGATTGAAAAGATTCCGGCGGCTTACGGCGGCCCTTTGGTCGGTGTGGAGCGGGTCTTTACCGCGGTGGAAAGCTGCCGGACGGACGGCGGCCAGCCCGATACCAACGTGGCGGACAGCAGCAAACTGAGTGTGCGGCGTTCGTCTCCCGGTGCCAAATCCTGGATTAAATTCAATATGGGTCAGATTGACAAAAGCAAGCTGCGGGCGGCCTCGCTGACGGTGGCCCTTCAGGAGCCGGAAGCCGGGTCCAATACCTGTGATGTGTCGGCAGTGAATGATGACTGTCTGGATAATATCGGATGGACCCGCACAACGCTGACCTGGAATAACGCCCCGGGAAATCTGACGACGGATTTGGCTCTTTTGGACCCGACAAAGACTACTCTGGTGGGGACTCTTTCCATTGTTGACGGCCTGATTGGACAAAAATACAGCATTGGGGTCTTGCCTGTAGTTCAGGCCGATACAGACGGGATTGTTCAGTTTGTGCTTCACAACAGCAATGTGCTGATGAACTTCTGCACGCACAATCATGCAACCGCTGCTTATCGGCCGGTGCTGACGGTGCTGGAAAAACCGGCCGGGGCAGACTGGCCGATTCCGTATCAGGGCCAGACGGTTCAGACCAATCTGGCCTTTCTGCAGTGGACCAATCCGGACCCGAACCGGCCGGGCGGGGTTATTACCTGCGATGTCTATCTGGGCACGGAGCCCAATCGGATTCAAATGGATAAAGTTACCCTGGGGGCCGGTGTGAATACCGTGGCGGTTACGTCCGCGAATTTCCCGCGGTTTGTGCCGCTGCAGGAGCGGCAGACGTATTACTGGATTGTGGATGTGCATGATTCAAGCCGCGAAGGGGTGCTGGAGGGTCTGGTTTGGTCGTTCTATGTAAACAACAACGAGCCGCCGATTGTGAATGCCGGGCCGGACCAGATTACCTGGGGGCTGCCGAAGGTCATTTCCCTGTCCGGAACCGCCTCGGATGACGGACGTCCCAACCCGCCCGGGCAATTGACCGTTCAGTGGACGCAGGACAGCGGGCCGGCGGTCACCATCAGCCCCGACAATCAGCTGAATGCATCCGTCTCGATTTCGCAAGCCGGCGTGTATGTGTTCCGACTGACGGCCAATGACAGCGAGAAGCAGACTTCTGATACGGTGAAAGTGGTGGTTGGCGAAACCAGCTGCCAGGCCTCCCATCTGTCCACAGGACAGCCGTATATGGCCGGTGATTTCAATCAGGACTGCATCGTGAACCTGGAGGATTTTGCGGAGTTTCTCAGCAAGAACTGGCGGGTCTGCACAAACCTGCTGACCGGGTGTTATTAAGAGGCGATGAAATTATGAACCGAAGAAAAGTTTTCACGGGATACGGTTCGGGTGTGTGCCCCGTACCGGTTCTGCTTGAAATCCGGATTCATACGAGGAGATAAACCATGAAAAAGACATATTTCTTTCTTCTGCTCTGTGTGTTCAGCGTTTCGGCTCTGGCGCTGGATGTGAAGGTCATGTCGAGTATGAGCTGTCGGACAGAGGGCGGCGGCTATGCGGACCAGAACCGGCATGACAGCTCAAAATTAAGCGTTCGCAATACGAGCAACGGCAACAAATCGTGGATTAAGTTCAGCGGGCTCGGTTCCTATGATTTGACCAAGGTGCGGGCGGCGTATTTGACGGTGGCTCTGCATGAAGGCAAGGCCGGGGCCAACAGCTGCAAGGTCTCTGCCGTAAATGACAGCTGCGTGGAGAATATTCTCTGGGTGGACCACACCAGTTTGGCCAATCCGGAGCAGGGAATCTATGCCCTGACGTGGAACAATGCCCCCGGCAATCTGACGACGGATTTGGGGGCTTTGGATTCCAGCAAGACTACGTATATCAGTACCATTACCTTTACGGACGGGGTAGCCGGTCAGGCGTTTACCGTTGACGTGACTGACGCTGTCAAGGCGGATACAGACGGCATCGTGCAGTTTGTTCTGCATGATTCGCCTTTGCTGATTAATTTTGCCACGCATGACCATGCCACAGCGGCCTGGCGGCCTTATCTGACGCTGGTCTTCCCGCCGCTGGGGGCGGATTACCCTGTTCCGGCGGACGGATATGACAAGGTGCCGACAAATCTGGCTCAGCTTTCCTGGACGAATCCGGAGCCGAATGTGCCGGGCCAGCCGATTTATTGTGATGTCTATCTGGGCACGGAACCTAACCGGCTTCTGATGGATAAGGTGACGCTGGGCAACAATATTTCCAGTGTGGCCCTGACGGCGGCCAATTTCCCGCACTTTGTCCCGCTGACCAATTACACCCGGTATTACTGGGTTGTGGACTGCTATGACCCGACCAAGGGAAAGATTGAAGGGGAGATGTGGTCATTCTATACAAACGACAATCAGCCGCCGTATAATGTCTCCGTCGGCTCTCCTCAGGCAACCTGGCTGGTGGCCGGGACGACGTCGGTGACGCTGATTGGGTCTGCTCAGGATGACGGGCTTCCGATTCCGCCCGGCCAGCTGAGTTATTTGTGGGAGCGGACGGCGGGGCCGACAACAGCCGTCATTGTCAGCCCGAACAGTTCCTCAACGCGGGTGGACTTTACGCAGGCCGGGGACTACACATTCCGTCTGACGGCCAGCGACGGGGCGGAAAGTGCCTCGGCGACGGTTCGCGTGGTCGTCGGCAATACCTCCTGCGACGCCAGCCATGTCTTCTACAATCAGCCGTACAATCCGGCCGATGTCAATCAGGACTGCATCGTGAACCTGACGGACCTGCAGACCCTGATTGTCAACAACTGGCTGGTGTGCGACAACACGCTGGAGCCGTGCAATTAACGGATTGTGTTCCGGAAGGATTCTGCAAAGGCCCGTCGATTCGGCGGGCCTTTTTTATTTGACGAAACAATCGTTTTCCTGTAAAGGGAGCAAAACAAAGACTCTATTCAGGAGAACGGCTATCAAAAAACCATTGTTCCAGCGGCTGAAGGACGGCGTGTTTTTTCTGGACGGGGCGATGGGCACCCAGCTGTTTGCCCGCGGCGTTCATCAGGGTCAGTGTGTCGAGCGGCTGAATGTCGAGCAGCCGCAGATTGTGGCGGAGGTTCACCGGTCGTATCTGGAGGCGGGCTGTGATGCCGTGCTGACCAATACCTTCGGAGGCAATTCGCTTTCGCTGCGGCGGCACAGGGTCGATGCCCGGACGGAACAGCTGAATGAGGCGGGGGCCCGGCTGGCACGCCGGGAGGCCGGGCCGGACCGATATGTGCTCGGCGACATCGGCCCGTGCGGAGATTTTCTGGAGCCCATCGGAACGCTCAAGACGGAAGAGCTGAAGGCCGCTTTTGTCCGGCAGGTGCGGGGGCTTCTGGACGGCGGCGTGGACGGCTTTCTGATTGAAACGATGACGGCCCTGGAGGAGATTGAGGTTGCGATTGAGGCCGTTCGGTCGGTCTGTTCGGATTTGCCGATTTTGGTTTCGCTGGCGTTTGACCCGGCCAAAGAGAGTTTTCGGACGATGATGGGGGTTTCGCCGCCGCAGGCCGTCGGTCGGCTGGCGGGGCAGGGGATTGCGGCAGTCGGCTTTAACTGCGGCACACTCGATATGGATTCCTATGTTCGACTGGCAAAGGAGTATGCCGCGGCATTGTCGGGCAAGGATATTCTTCTGCTGGCCGAACCGAATGCCGGTAAACCCCGTCTGGAAGGCCAGCGGGCGGTCTATGACCTTGCACCGGAGGAGTTTGCCCGCGGCCTGGAGCGGATTTATCAGGCCGGGGCGGTGATTTTAGGCGGCTGCTGCGGGACAACGCCGGAACATCTGGCCGCGGCCGTCAGGCACATCCGCCGCTGAGCACTTCCCGAAGGGCCTGCAGCGTTTTCTGCGTGGCCCCTTTGCTGCGCAGGATGATGTTTTGTCCGTTTTCGGCAATTCGGCGTGCAAAATCTCTGTCCAGAAGGCACTTCCGAGTCATCTCAAAGAGCTGTTCTTTATCGGCGACTTCGATGGCGCCTTGTCCGGCCAGCAGTTCCTGTACAGTCTGCTTGAAATTGAAGGTATGCGGGCCGAAGAGTGTGCATTTGCCCAGTGCGGCTGATTCCATCATATCCGAGCCGCCCAGCGGCACCAGCGTACGTCCTACGAAGACCACAGAAGCGAGGGCATAGAAGTTGTTGAGGTCGCCCATGGTATCGCCGAGAATGATGTCCGGTTTTCCCTCCGCAGCGGCATTTTGTTCTTTGAGGCGGCTGTACCGCACCCACGGAAAGCCGGAGCGGCGAATCAGCTCGGCGACCTCTTCAAATCGTTCGGGTTTGCGCGGGATGACGGCCATTCGGAGGGATTCAAAAGAGGGTTCTTTTTTGAGCCGGCTGAAGATTTCGAGGGCGATTTGCTCTTCGCCCGGCCCGGTCCCCCCGACGACCCACAGCGGTTCCTTGCCCAGATGAAGCTGCTCGGCAAGTTTCTGCACGGCCGGCGCGTCGGGTTCTGTTCGTGCGGTGTCATATTTGAGGGAGCTGGTGATGCGGACGCGTTCGGGCGGGCAGCCCAATTCCATAAAGCGGCGGGCATATTCCTCCGTTTGGGCCAGCACCATGGCAAGCCGGCTGAAGGTGCGCCGGACAAAGGGACGAATTTTCAGATAGCGGGGGAAACTTTTGTCGCTGAGCCGTCCGTTGACCACAATCACCGGAATCTTCTGCTCAAATGCCAGCGCGGTTAAATTCGGCCAGACCTCCAGCTCCATCAGCAGGATGGCGCGGGGCCGGATTCGTTCGAAGGCCCGTTTCATAATCCAGGAAAAATCGAACGGAAAATAGGAGACCGTCAGGGTTTTCTCGTACAGCGAGCGGGCCCGCTGAAGACCGGTGTCGGTGGTGGAGGTCAGGACGATTTCGTAGTCGGGCATTTGCCGAAGAAGTTCATCGATGAGGGTGCGGGCGGCATTGACCTCTCCTACACTGACGGCGTGTATCCAAAGGCAGGGACGCTCCGGAAGCCGCCGCCAAATCTTTCCGAGACGCTGGTCCCAGCCGGATCGGTAGCGCTTTTCCTTCAGCATCCGATAGACAATCTTCGGACTGTATCCGAGCAGTGCAAGAATGTAAGCCAAATCAATCAGGTATCTCATAGAATTCGCTGTTTTAGGAAAAGGGCATCTTACCCGAATCCGGGCGTCTGTCAATCCGGGGAAAAATTCGGAAAACGCCGGAATGGCTTTTTCCTTCTTGACTTGCGGCGGTTTTTGGCGTATTTGTAAGAAAGTAAGTCCCCGTAGCTCAATGGATAGAGCGTTGGCCTCCGGAGCCAAAGGTTAGAGGTTCGACTCCTCTCGGGGACGTTTGGAAGTTCTTTTGATGAAGGGGGTTGTGGAATTCCTTGTATTTCTCGCCTGAACGGCTCCTGAAATAATCAAAAAAACACCTGTCGTCAATCTTTTCACAATATTTTTCTTTTATCCTGTCGGCGGCTTCGGAGGAAGAAATTGTGATGATGGAGGTCTTATGAAAAGACAGACCCTTCTGATGGTGTTTGAGGAGCTTTGGCCCATCCTGCTGAAGACATCTCCGGCTTCTTCGATTTGGCGTCAAATTCGGATTCCGGCGGGGTATTTTTCTGTTTTGGAGGGGGGGTATGAGGAGGAGGTTTTGGCGGAATGGGCCCAGAAGCACCATCGCACCTGGTGGGAGGTGACGTGGGCCTTTCCGGAGTATTCATCCGAACCGATTCTTCAGCAGTGCCGTTATGTGGCGGATTCCTTCTCGGACGCCGTTCGCCTCAAGCCCCATCTGTTGATTTCGTACCATTCTCTGGAAACGCTGACCGCTCCGGATATGGAATTGTTCGAAGAATTGGACATGGGACACAGTGAGCGTTCGGAGCGGGCCCGGGGTTTTTCTGCGGCTAAAATGGAAGCCAGGGCATAATCCCTCTTAAATACAATTCCACCGCAAAATAGTTGTAAAAGGCCGCAAACAGGTAAAACAATGCGGCTGTGGTTAAAATTGGTGCAGCGTATTTGTGCCAATACAGCACAACAATCAAAGCAGCTATCAGCTTATAAAAGGCTGCCAGAATCGGACCGATAAAAGGTCCGTATGCAAATGCGGCAATTCGAACAAGAGGATGAAACTCCTGTTCAGGTCCGGTGGAACTCATAAAATGAATTGTGCTGACGGTGTCGACAGCCAAAGCGAGGATAAACAGAGTGAGGTGTTTCTGATAAGCACACCAAAGGCGATGCCAGTCATCCAGTATTAGTGATTCCGTATAATTCTTCTTCATACTCCCGTCTGCCCCATTTTTCCGGACTCCCGCGTTGGCAGGAATGACAGGTTCAATCTTTGCTTTTATCGGCCAGAAACGAGGAGGACTGAACGAGAGTAAGAAAAGAATGTGTTAAGCGGATAAAATTACTCTTCAATAGTTATGGGGCATTCCGGAAGGGCCTGGAGGAATTGTTTCCCATACATTTTTTGAAGGATTCGGCTGTCTAATACGGCGACGATACCCTGATCGGTTTTGCGGCGAATCAGGCGTCCGAATCCTTGTTTGAACTTCAGGACAGCCATGGGAACCTGATAGTCGTAAAATGGATTGCCGCCCTGGGCCCGGATTTTCTCAATTCGACCCTGGATGAGGGGGTGTCCGGGAACGGCAAACGGCAGCCGGACGATAATCACATTGGACAACTGTTCACCCGGAACATCGACACCCTGCCAGAAACTGTCTGTCCCAAAGAGGACACAGCGGGGGAGGGTTTTGAACTGGGCCAGCAGGGCGGCCCGGTCTTGTCCTTCGCCCTGAACCAGGGCGGTCATTTTTTGTTCAGCCAGCCAGCCGGCCAGGCAGTCGGCCATCTGCCGGAGCATGGTATAGCTGGTAAAGAGAATAAAGGCACGGCCTTCGGTTTTCAGGAGGTATTTTTGGATGGCCCGGACGGCTTTTTCCTGAAAGGCCTCGCTGTTGGGGTCGGGCATGTTGGCTTCCAGATACAGACGTACCTGACGGCTGTAATCGAACGGAGAGCCGACCTGAAGAGACTGAAATTTTTCCAGTCCGATTCGGCGGGTGAAGAAGCCAAAACCGTCTTCGGTTTGTCCGCTGCTGAGGGTGGCGCTGGTGAGCACAACGGAGTCAAACACGTCGAAGAGACACGCTTTGACATACGGTCCAACATCCAGAGGAGCGCTGCGAAGGACCACGTTTTTGCGGGGACCGGTTTCTTCCTCCACCCAATACACAAATCCTTCCTGGGATTGGGACAGAAAGATTTTCAGCTCCTGTTCGGTCTCCTGGCAGCGGTCGATAATCCGCTGAAACTCCAGCCGCTGGTCTTCATTTTCTTCTTCTTTGACCAGCCGGTTCAGCTCAAGGCGAAGCTGACGCAGCGGTTCGGTGAGGTTGTCGCTGACGAATTCGGGGGTGCATCGACCGCCGGTTTCTTCAGCGGTCTGCTCATACCAGGCCTGAACCTGCGCAAAGAACAGGTCTGCCTGACGGCGGCACTCATCGACGAGCCTGCGGGCCTTTTGATGCGAGGAGCCGCTGTCCAGCAGGCCCTTATGGGAGCGAGGATGACAGAGCGTATCCAGCAGATATCGGACGGAAGAAGGACTCAATTCGATTCCGAAATGTTCCTCTGCCATATGTTCGAGATTGTGGGCTTCGTCGAGAATGACATAACGATAGGGGGGCAGAATGCCGGCGCCGCTTTGTCGGAGAACCAAATCGCTGAACAGGAGGGCGTGGTTGGCGATGATGATGTCGGCGGTTTCCAGTTTTCGTCTGGCCCGCCAGTAAAAGCATTCCCGAAAAGAAGGACACTTGCGGCCCCGGCAGATGCCGTGTTCGCTCCGGACGGTCTGCCAGAGCGGCGTGGAGGGCTGGGCTTTCAAATCACTGAGAGAACCGTCCTGGGTGTTCTGCGCCCATTCGGTCAGGATGGATAATTCGCTGCCGCGGTCTTCAAAGAGGGTTTGCCGGCGGTTTTGGGCATAGCGGAGCCGCCGCAGGCACAGGTAGTGGTTTCGGCCTTTGGCCAGACAGGCCGTAAAGGGCTGCGGGACGGCCTGCTGAAGGAAGGGGATGTCTTTTTCCATCAGCTGCTCCTGAAGGTGGATGGTGTACGTGCTGATGAGCACCCGTCCGTTTTTCCGAAAGGCCTGGTCAAGAGCAGCGGCCAGATAGGCAAAACTTTTGCCGACACCTGTACCGGCCTCCGCCACAAGGATGTATTTCTGGCGAAGTGCTTCGATGACTTTGGAGGCCATGGCAATCTGCTGGGGGCGATATTCATAATCGGTACTGCAGCGGGCCACCCAGCCGTTTGGTCCCAGCAGCTGATGCGCCTCCAAACCTTCCTGAGGAGCATGGGCAATCATCTCATCTCCACTCCACAGCTCGGCAATTAAGGGGCCGGAGAAGATTGCAGCGCAGCCTGAACAGCCTCAACCAGCAGCGCGGCGGCCCGACTGTCGGGCATGGTGTCCTGAGCAAACTCTGCGGAAATGCGGGCCCGGGTCAGTTTGCCGTCCTGCAGGAGGATGTAGCCCATCAGCAGAGCCAGTTCCGGCGAATTGCTCCGCTGCTGCCAGGTGGACAGTTCCGTCAGGCGGTTTTCAAAGGCATCGCGGCTGTCCAGCAGCGAGGCCCAGTCAAAACGGCTCTGGAGGACCTTCGGTTCCATCTCAATCGCCTGACTGAGATAAAAGGCACTGCTCATATATTCCCCCGCCGCAAACAGGGCGTGAGAGCGGGCCAGCACCAGCAGCGGGTTTTTCCAGTCCCAGACGGAGGCCAGTTCAAAGGCGTCGGCGGCTTTGTAATACTGGCCGTTTTTGAGGAATTCCTCACCCAAAAAAAGATAATCTTCCGCTTTTGCCGCCGCCAGGTGTTCGAAGTCCGGGTAGTCTTTCCGCACGGCCCTTCCGTCTTCCGGTTTGACGAAATCCTCCGGCCGCATCCGGAGGGAGGAACGGGCGGAAGAGGGCTGCGGTCTGGTTTTTTCTTCAGAAGCGGACGGCTCTTCGGCGGTTTGGAGGGATTCCTTTTCCGGCTGTTCCCGGTCAGTTTTTAGTCCTAATTGACGGCGGATTTGGGCATAAATGCTTTGGGAAGGAACGGCGGAAGCCTGGGAAAAATCATCGGATTGGTCTTTTCGTACGGTTTTGTCAATCAGAGCTGGTGCCGGTCTGGGTTCGGGCTGGGCTTTGAGGGGGTCCAAACCCGCTGGGGGTGTCTGAAGAGGGTCGAACAGGACGATTCTTTTGTCTTTTTCGGCAGTCCTTTGTGTCAGATGCTGCTGAAGGACGGCCTCGAGGGTCTGCGTGGAAGGAGCCAGAGGACGCTGCAGGGGAGGACGAATGACATCAGCAATATCGAAGGATTCGAGCCACTGCTTGGATGCTGTTGTGCGGACTTGCGGCGTTATAGCGGGTGCTCCCAGCCCGGAGCCGCCGGGCCGCTGGAAGGACGCTACGGTTTGTCTGGGGTCGAAAAAGGCCTCCGGCTGGGCGGAGCGTCTGATGAAGGAGCTGACGGCTCTTGACTGCGGGTCGAGGAGACGCCGGTCGATATAGTCGCTGGAACTGTAGGGAATAAACCCGCGGAAGTGGCGTCCGCCGCCGATATTGCCCGTCATGGTCAGATTGCCTACATACCCGTACAGATTGGGCTGGCTGGGAATGGCTGTTGTTCGGTTTGCACTGGGAACCTGGGTGGGAGAACCGATCGGCGAGCGAGCCCCCGGGGCCTCCGCCGCCCAAACCGGGGTGATTGCCGCCAGAAAGGTCACAGCTGTCAGGATTTTTGTTTTCATAAGTGGCCTCTATTCAGATGTACTTTTGCCGTCTTTTGCCGGTTCATTGGGGCCGACGGACGTATAGCGGGGTTTGCCGGCCCAGTGAAGTTTGAACGCCAGTGTATCCCATTGGGTTCGCAGCGGATTGTTGACGACGAGGAACCGCCCGTCATGTTTTCGCACTTGAATCCGGTCCTCCAGCTCCAGCTGGCTTTGAAGCTGTCCGTCGAGGAGCAGGGAGGATTGCTGATTGACACGGAGCAGGGCGATTTCGATTCGGCGGTCCGCCGGGATGACAATCGGACGAAAACTGAGCGAGTGGGGACAAATGGGGGTCAGCACGATGGCCGACAGATTGGCGGCCAGAATCGGGCCGCCGGCGGACAGATTGTAGGCCGTAGAACCGGTCGGCGTGGAGACAATGACTCCGTCGCCGATGCATCCGGCCAGGGGCTGTCCTTCGATGGTGACCTGAAACTCAATCATTCGAAACGGGGCCCCGGCGGTGATTACGACATCATTGACGGCGGTGGAGGAAAAAATCGGCTGTCCTCTGCGGTACAGGGAGCACTGCAGAACCATTCGTTCTTCAATGACGACCTGACCGGAGGCGATGCGGTCAAACTGTTCGAGCAGCTCTTCGATGCTGAATTCGGCCAGAAAGCCGAGTTTTCCGACGTTGACGCCGATGACCGGAATTTTGGACTGGCACAGCTGCCGAGCGGCGGACAGAAGGGTTCCGTCGCCGCCGAAGACGACGGCATAATCGGCCTGTTTGAGCACATCGAGGGAGCAGGGACGTTCCATACAGTTGGCCAAAATTCGGGCACGGCCCTGTGCAAAGGCGACAAAACGTTCGAGGGCCTCTTTGGCCAGGGCCTTTCGTGCGTCGCCGAACAGAATCAGAGACAAGGGATTCATTCTTTCAGACTCCGTAATGCCTCCTGTTTGCATCGGATGTCAGAGCCTTTGCTGTACACTTTTCGAATGGTTTTACTGATTTGGTCCGCCGTCAGCCCCATCCATTCCAGCTGGGTTCGCCGTTTGGCAATCGGGATATATCGGTCCGGTGCAGCCAGTAGAACGGCTTTGCCGATGGATTCCCATGTTCGGTTTTGGCTGTCGTTCGGAGCTTGTTGAGCGGCTTGAGCCAGCAGGGCCTCGCCGAATCCTCCCGCCCGGCTGTGGTCTTCGAGCACAATGACGGTTTTGCCCTGTGCAAAGAGTTCCACAAGAGCCGGGTCAATCGGTTTGGCAAAGCGTGCATTGATGACGGACACTTCGAGGCCTTCCCGGGCCAGTTCCTCAGCGGCTTCGAGGGCTTCGGCTGTCAGAGGGCCTAATGCGACAAGGACCAGCTCGGAATCGGCCCTGCGTATCCAGACGCTCTGGCCGGTCCGGAAGGGTTCAGCGCCGCTTTCCCAGGCGGGCAGGAGGTCTCTGGGGTAGCGAATGGCGACGGGCTGGTTCTGTTGGAGCGCATAAAAGAGAGCTTGACGCATTTCTTTTTCGTTGGCGGGAGAAACGAGAATCAGATTCGGCAGCATCCGCAGATAGCCGATATCCCACAGACCGTGATGGGTGGGCCCGTCATCGCCGACAGCCCCGGCCCGGTCGATGCAGAAAACCACCGGCAAATTCTGGAGGGAGACCTCCTGGAAAATCTGGTCGAAACTCCTCTGGAGGAATGTGGAATAGATGCACACGACCGGCTGAAAACCCTGTTTGGCCAGGCCGGCGGCGATATCCACCGCCGCGCTTTCGGCGATGCCGACGTCGTAGTAGCGGTCCGGAAACTGCCGGCGGAATTCGGACAGGCCGGTGCCGTCGGACATGGCCGCCGTAATAGCGATAATCCGAGGATTGTTTCGGGCGGCTTCGAGGATGGCATCGCTGAACGCATCGGTGAACGTCCGTCCCTGCGGGCTGGGCGAAACAGATTCGCCGTTCAGAGCAAACGGCCCGGTGCTGTGGAAGCGTCTGGGGTTTTTGTCTGCCGGGGTAAAGCCCTTGCCTTTTTTGGTGAACACGTGAAGAATGGCCGGGCGGTCCAGTTCAGCGAGCCCCTTGAAAATCTGAATCAGCGAGCCGATATCGTGACCGTCCACCGGGCCGAAATAGTGGATGTTCAGGCTTTCAAACAACCGGCTTGGGGTGATGGCCATTCGGATGGTCTTTTTCAGATTCTGAAGGGCCTCTTCCATCGGTTTGCCGATGACCGGCAGGTGGTTTAAGATCATCGCAGTCGTCTGGCGGATGTCTTCGTAGGTGTGGCTGAGCCGCACCCGTGAAAGCAGAGAAGCCAGCGAACCCTGCGTGGTGTCAATGGCCATGGAATTGTCATTCAGGACAATCAGCAGCTGCCGCTTGACCAGTCCGAGGTTGTTCAGAGCCTCGAAAGACAGGCCGTTGACGATGCTGGCATCCCCGACAAAGGCCACGATTTTTTCATCGGTTTTATTGTGCTGGGCCCCGAGGGCCATCCCGAGTGCGGTGGCAATGGAGGTGCCGGCATGGCCGACGCTGAACACATCCGCCGGACTTTCCTGAGGAGAGGGAAACCCGCTCAACCCGTTTTCCTGACGAAGCTGGAACAGACGGTCTTTGCGTCCGGTGAGGATTTTGTGGGCATAGCATTGGTGACCGACGTCCCAGAGCAGCCGGTCTTTGGAAAAGTCGAAGACATAGTGGAGAGCGATGGTCAGCTCCACGACGCCCAGATTGCTGGCCAGATGCCCCCCGCAGCGGCTGACGGCTTCGGTGATAAGCTGACGGATTTCGGCGGCCAGCTGTTCCAGTTCACCGACAGATAAGGTCCGCAGGTCTGCCGGCTGGCGGATACGCTCTAAGATGGATGCATTCTGTTTCGATGAACCTTCGTTGGAACTCATAGGCTACCTTTTTCGATTCAGGAGTTCGACGGCCAGCCGCCGCAGGATATCTGCTTCGGGGCCGAAACCGGATAAATCCTCCAGCGCCCGCTGCGTGATTTGTTCGGCAATCTGACGGGCCTTTTCGATTCCGACCAGGGATGGATACGTAAGTTTTTTCTGGCGGCTGTCCTTGCCGGCGGTTTTGCCCAGCTGTTCGCTGGTCGCCGACACATCCAGCAGGTCATCGGCAATCTGAAAGCCCAGCCCGATGTCCAGTCCGTATTGGGTCAGGGCTTTTTGGTGTTTTTTGGAAGCGCGGCCTGCAACAGCGCCTAATTCAGCGGAGGCAGCGAACATCCGTCCGGTTTTGCAGATGTGAATGGACTGGAGCTCCGAGAGGGTTCCCTCGACGCCCTGGCTTTGGAGGTCTTTGATTTGTCCGGCAATCATTCCGGCCGGGCCGGCCGCCTCCGCCAATATCCGCACCATCCGGACGGCGGTTTGGGGAGGAGTAATTTCTTCGGCAAGGACTTCAAATGCCAGCGTCAGCAGGGCGTCGCCGGCCAGAATCGCTGTGGCTTCGTCGAACTGCTTATGACAGCTGGGACGGCCGCGGCGAAAGTCATCATCATCCATCGCAGGCAGGTCGTCGTGAATCAGCGAATAGGTATGAACCATCTCCACCGCAGCGGCGGCGTTCAGGGCGTTTTCATTCACTTGTCCGGATACAACCCGGCAGCACCACTGAACGAGGGCGGCACGGATGCGCTTGCCCGGACTGAGAACGGTATAAATCATCGCCTCTTTCAGACGAGGCGGAATCTCTTTTTGGCCGTCCAGAAGCCGACGCAGGGTTCGGTCGGTCGCCTCAGCACAGGCAGTCAATTCCTCCGAAAAAGGTATTTCGGAGACGGATTTTTCAAGATTCTGCACGTCCATTATGTTCCAAACTGGATTCTTTCTGAAAAACAGATATTATAACAAAACTCAATCAAAAATAGGATAGAAAAAACGAAACGGCTGTTTGGGAGCATCGGTGGATTCCGGACAAAAAAAGATACTGATTTTGGGGGTGACGGCCTCCGGCAAAGGGGCTCTGGCTTTTGAGCTGGCCCGCACACTCGGCGGGGGGATTATCAGCATCGATTCGATGAAGGTCTATCGCCGGATGGATATCGGGACGGCCAAACCGCCCCTGGAAAAAAGAAAACAGCTTCCGTACTACCTTGTGGATGTGGTCGAGCCGTGGGAATCGTTCAGCGTGGACCAGTTTCTGGACATGGCATATCAGGCAATTGACGAGATTGCCAAGGCCCAAAAGCCCATCATTGCGGTGGGGGGCACGGCGATGTATATCAAGGCCCTGCTGTATGGGCTGTTTGAAGGGCCGGGGACGGATGCGGCTCTGCGGGAACAGATTCGGCAGGAGATTGAGCAAAAGGGGCTGGAGGCCCTTCATCGGGAGCTGGTTCGGGTGGACCCTGAGGCCGCCGGGCGGATTCATCCGAACGACCAGAAGCGCATCATCCGGGCGCTGGAGGTCTATCGGCTGACCGGCAGACCCATCAGTTCTTTTCAGCGGCAGTGGACCCGCCGGGAGCCGGAGGGCTGGACGGTTATCGGGCTTCGCCGGCCGAAGGAGCTCGAAAGCCGACGCATCAATCAGCGGGTCAAAAAAATGATGGACGAGGGCTTTCTGGAGGAGGTGCGGGGACTGCTGAATGAACCCCGTCCGATGAGTCCGCAGGCCCGGGCGGCCATCGGCTATGCGGAGATGATTGAGCATCTCGAAGGCAAACGGCCGCTGGAGGAGACGGTTGAGCAAATCAAAATCAATACGCGCCGGCTCGCCAAGGCCCAGCGGACCTGGTTTAAGACCTTCTGCGGAGTGCGCTGGATTGACATCGGGCCGGAGGATACTCTTCAGACGGTGCTCCAGCGGTGTCTTTCAATCCTGGATTCGGCTCAGCGGCTGTCAAACGAATAGTGGTCTTCAAAGACCGTTTTGAAGTCGAAGACGTTGTTGAAATCGTCGATGCTGTCGCTTTCCTGACAGGTCATCCAGTCGTTGGCAATCATCAGATAGACAATCTCGCCGAAGTCGCGGGTGGTTCGAACGCCCCACTGGTTGAGCACCATCTCCGCCAGCCGGCCCCATCGCTGACGCGCCAAATCCGCCAGCCCCCAGGCCAGCTCCTGACCGGTGATGTGGCGGGGGTGGGCCGGGTCTCCCTCGTCCTTTCGGATTTTGTCGATTGTCTCCGCCAGTCCTTCAAAAACAAACTTCAGGGCCTTCGGGTCGTATCGACCGTCCTGCCGTGCAATTTCTTCTATCGATTTTTTCATAGAGTTTTCGCAGTTCCCTCTCCTGTGCAGCAAAGGGATGACCTTAATGGACGCGCTGGCCGGGCTTGGCGCCGGGGTCCACCGTCAGGAGGAAAATCTGGTCCCCGCCCGAGCCGGCGGCGCAGACCATTCCGTCGGAAATGCCGAATTTCATCTTACGCGGTTTCAGATTGGCCACGCAGACGACCAGCCGGCCGACCAAATCCTCCGGTTTGTAGGCCTTGGCAATGCCGGCAAAGACATTCTTTTTCAGAGCCCCCAAATCCAGTTCGAGGGCGAGCAGTTTGTCAGCGCCTTCGACCCGCTCGGCCCGGCTGATGCGGGCAATCCGCAGGTCCACTTTCGCGAAATCTTCAATCGTGCATTCCGGAGCGAGCGGTTCCTCCAGCTGGGCCGGCTGGGCCGGTGCCGCCGGGGCCGTTTCCTGTCTGCTTTCTTCGAGCATAGCGTCCACCTTTTCTTTTTCTATACGTTCTACCAGACGGATATAAGGACGAATCAGTTTGTTTTCGAGCCGCTCGTGGGTCTGGGCAAATGTCAGCGGAGGAATGTCCAGAACGGTCTCGATCTTTTCTGCAAAGACCGGCAGAATCGGTTTTAGATAAATCGTCAGCACCTTAACGGCATTCAGGACGGCCGTCAGGTCAGTCCGGGTCTTCTCCGGCTCGGTTTTGAGCGTCACCCAGGGCTGGGCGTCCTCAACGAAGCGGTTGCAGATGTCGGCCAGCGAGGCGATCGTCCGCACCACAGAGGCGTAGTTGAGGGCTTCGTAGTCGGCCTTGATTTTTTCGCAGGACGCAAGGAGCTGTTCCAGCAGGGCGTTTCCTTTCTCATCCAGGCGGCCGAGCCGGCCGTCCAGTTTTTGGGTGAGCATCGGGACGCATCGGCTGGCCAGATTGGCCAGTTTGCCGACCAGGTCCGCATTGACGCGGCTGATGAAGTCTTCCAGATTTAAATCGATGTCGCTCACATCTCCGGTGAGCTTGGAGGCGTAATAGTAGCGGAGATACTGCGGGTCCAGGTGTTTCAGATAAGTTTCAGCGGTGATGAAGGTGCCTTTGCTTTTGCTCATTTTCTGGCCGTTGACGGTCAGAAAGCCGTGCACAAAAAGCTTGGTCGGCACCCGCAGTGAGGCGCTCATCAGCAAAGCCGGCCAGAACAGGGCGTGAAAATACATAATATCCTTGCCGATAAAGTGGCAGATTTCGTACTCGCCGCTGTTCCAGACCTGCTCAAAGTCCATTCCGTTCCGGTCACAGAAGTTCTTGCAGGAGGCCATATACCCGATGGGGGCATCCAGCCAGACATAGAAGTATTTGTCCTGCTCGCCGGGAATCTTAAATCCGAAATAGGGACCGTCTCGCGAGATGTCCCAGTCTTTCAGGCCCGCCGCAAACCACTCATCCAGTTTGTTGCGGACGGAGTCCTGGACGTACCCTTTGGCGAACAAGTCCTTGAGGGCGGCTTCGTAGTCACTCAGCCGGAAAAAGTAGTGCACGCTTTCTTTCAGAACCGGCGGCTTTCCGCTGATGACGCTGACCGGGTTAATCAGTTCGGTGGTCTGATAATGGGCTCCGCAGACGTCGCAGGAGTCGCCGTACTGGCCTTCGGCCTTGCAGCGGGGGCAGGTGCCTTTGATATAGCGGTCGGGCAGCCACATTTTTTCCTGTTCATCGTAGGCCTGCTGGATAGTCTTTTTGACAATCGACCCCGCTCGGAGAGCCCCCTGATAAATCCGCTCGCTCAGCTGACGGTTTTCTTCCGAATGGGTGCTGTAGTAATTGTCGAATCGGATTTGAAAGCCGGTAAAGTCCCGCAGGTGTTCTTTGTGCATCCGCTCTATCAGTTTTTCCGGGGAGATTCCTTCGGAACGTGCCCGAATCATAATCGGGGTGCCGTGGGTGTCATCGGCACAAAAGTAGTAGCATTCATTTCCGCAGGCCTTCTGGAATCGGACCCAGATGTCGGTCTGGATGTATTCGACCAGATGGCCGATGTGAATGGGACCGTTGGCGTACGGCAGAGCCGAGGTGACAATCAGTTTTCGTGTCATACAGATGGATTCCCGTTTGAAGAAGGATTCGAATCGGGCGAACGATTCCCCGTCTGAGCGGAACCGTTTCGGTTGTTTCGATTTCGGCGGCGCCGGTTTTTGCGTCGTTTTTTTCTCGGAAAAGGTTTGTCCTGCCCGGGCTGACCTTGCGGAGCGGCGGGAGAGTCGGATTTGCTGTTGTTTTCCTGACTATTCGAAGGAATCGAATCTTCCTCCGGCCCGTCCGCGGCATCAGCGAGCGGGCCTTCTTCGATTTGGTCAATTACTTCTTCGATTTCTTCGGCCACTTCCTCTGCAAGGGCTTCGGGGATAGTCAGTTCAGCTTTTTGAGCTGGGTCTGAAGCGTTATCCGAAAAGGATAGTTCCTCCTGCTCCTGCGGCAGAGTGGATGCGTCTGAATCTCCTGCCGGCAGAGTTTCCGCCGGCGGTGTTGCTGCCGGCTTGTCGGACAGGATTTGAATTTCCTCCAGCGGCCAGGCCTGCTTTTCGCCGTCAGGCGTCTGAACAACAACCAGTTGAGTCAATACCTGAAAATCTACGACAATACCGGCGCCTTTGGGGGTCTGGACCTGAGTGTTGCGCGGCGGCAGTTTGCTTTTTAATTCTCGATATGTGTAGTCTTCATACCGCAAACAGCATTTCAAACGTCCGCAATGGCCGCTGATTTTGGACGGGTCAAGGGTGGCTTTCTGGAGTTTGGCCATCCGCATATTGACGGGGTCCAGAATCTTCAAAAACCGCTTGCAGCAGCATTCAAGCCCGCAACTTTCGTAATCGCTGAGCAGTCGGGCCTCATCGCGGGAGCCGATTTGGCGAAGCTCGATTCGGGTCTGGTACTCGCGGGCGAGTTTTTTTACCAGTTCGCGGAAATCGACGCGTCCGTCGCTGGTAAAATAGAAAATAATTCGTTCGCCTCCAAAAAGATGTTCGGCCTCGATAATCTTCATATTCAGGCCGAGTTCGTCGGCAAACCGCTGGCAGCATTTGGCCTCTTCGGCGGCAGATACTTCCAGATGTTCCTGCTCGCGAATGTCCTCGTGGGTGGCAAAACGGACGAATTTGCCCCCCGTTGTAATGGAGATTTCCTTATTCCCTTGGGTGTAATAGGCCTCGACTTGTTCGGGGGTAAACCGGTAGTTTCCCGCTTTGTAGTTGTAGGGGCCTACCAACTGGCCTAATTCGAGGCCGCGGTCTGTTTTGACGATGACGTACGGCTTGTTTTTGGGAATTTGGGATTCGTTGTGCTCAAACCAGCCCAGAATTCCCATTTTGCCATAACGAACCAGCATCCATTTGTTGTTATGTTTTTGCGCTTTTGTTTTTGCGCTCTCATCCTGTGTCATGGAAAGGCATACTCCGAGGGCCTTTTTGAGGTCGGTTCAGTCGTCCGACCGAACGGGCAGTATATCAGAGAAGGTCCAGATTAACAAGAGCCGCTCGAAAATCAGTTTTTCGTTAACATTTGCATCGACCCAGCCGAGAAGTTTCTGGATATTGATTATCTTTTCTGCGGCCTCTTCTGCATTTATTTTTTTGCTCAATTGTCTGACGATTTCTATTTGATCTGAGTAAACAAGAGAAGATTCCTCTGAATATGTTATCTTCATCAGGTCGGCCAAGAGGGTCAGGACCATCCGCAGCAGCCCTTTTTCGGCCGTGCGAAAGAGGTCTTTGGTGCTGACATTGGGCTTTTGTCGGGCCCAGGCATCGCCGACGGCTTTGGCGGACTGGATAAGCCATCCGGCCGTGTCGATGAGGTCAGCCGGCTCCAGGCGGCTGAGGCGTTCGGCCAGCTCTTTTTTGATTTCGTAGGCGTCCACGGGTTTACCGCTTTCCCTGAGCCGGGCCCACCGCAGGGC
Source organism: Anaerohalosphaeraceae bacterium (assembly GCA_037479115.1). NCBI lineage: Bacteria > Pseudomonadati > Planctomycetota > Phycisphaerae > Sedimentisphaerales > Anaerohalosphaeraceae > Anaerohalosphaeraceae bacterium. Next base: position 67,917 of record JBBFLK010000011.1, read on the forward strand.
TTCTCCCAAACGGCCTTCGCTGAAGCGCGCCCAAAAGAGGGCTTGCGAGGCGTCGATTCCTTTTCGTGTCAGTTCCTCAACGATGACGGTTTCACTGACCGGTCCAAAGGAAAGAATCCGGCAGCGGGAGCGGGTGGTGGGGAGCATTTCCTCCAGCCGGCTGCATAACAGAATGATGATGCAGAACGAAGGCGGTTCTTCGAGGATTTTCATCATTGCATTTTGACTGGAGGTATTGACTTTCTCCGCCTCCTCCATCACAAAAACGGTATAAGGCCCCATGACAGGTTTTCGGGCTGCCCGCTCGATGAAAAATTCGCGGACGACATCAATCGGCATTTCCACCGGTGCATCTTTCTCTTTCCCCTCTTCGGTGTATTGGAGCAGTTCTTTATAAATCAGAACAAAGTCGGGGTGATTTCCCGCATCCATAAGCTGGCAGGAAGGGCACCGGCCGCAGCTGTCTGTCTTAACAGGGCCGCTTCGGTCTGGGTTTTGAATGGGGGACCGACAAAGCAGGAGGCGGGCGAAGGCCTCCGCCGTGGTGCGTTTGCCGACTCCGTCCGGGCCGACGAAGAGATAGGCATGCGGGATGCGCCCTTCCGCATAGGCCTGCTGGAGGGCCGCCACAGCTTTGTCCTGACTGTGAATGTCCCGCATCTGCATCAAAACCAGTTCCGTTCCTGTAAAAGTGCTGCAATTTTCTGATGGACTTCTTCGATGGACAGGCCGTCTGTGTTCACGATTTCGACCGGCGCGGGATAGTATTGGGGCAGGGCCAGAAAGCCCTGACGAACCCGCTGGTAATACTCCAGGCTTCTGGAATCGAATCGGTCTTCGGCGGTATGAGCGGAGGAATTGGAGTGATTTTGTCCATTGCGCTGCCCTGTCCGGTGCCGCCCTTTTTCCGCCGGCAGGTCCAAAATAATGGTTAAATCCGGCCAGGTTTCTCCGATGGCATAGCGGGCCAGATTGATAATGTCCCCTATGGGATACCCGCCGGCACCCTGATAAGCGCAGGTCGAGGATACGAAACGGTCGCAGAGGACAATTTTCCCTTCGGACAGGGCCGGACGGATGACTTCGCTGACCAGCTGCGCCCGCGAGGCCATAAACAGCATCGTTTCCGTGTGCACATCCATTTTGCCTTTGGCGTCGTACTTGAGGAGTTTTCGGATTTGCTCGCCGATGTCCGTTCCGCCCGGGTCGTAGGTCTGAACCACAGAGAATCCCCGCTGCTCAAAGACGTTTCGCAGCAGCGGAATCTGTGTTGATTTTCCGCATCCATCGGTTCCGTCCAGCACCAAAAAACGTCCCGGGGTGTTCGCCGTCATTGCTTCTCCTCAGAGTGGGGGCCGAAGTATTGTCCAAATTCCTGAAGCGCGGTGAGGAAACAGACCAAAAGGACTGCACCGCCCGCCGTATTCAACAGGCCGCTTCGAATCCAAAAAAAGGGTTTGGGAAACGGAATTACAAACAAAAGCACCAGGGCAGCCGCCATGATGAGCAGGCCCTGTTCGAGGACTTTCATCAGGGGTTTTACGGCGGTCAGCGGAATTCGACGGATTGCCGCCAGGGTTTCCGTGACCGGACGATTTTCCAGAAGAATCAGGGTCGGCACCAGCAGAAACGGTTTGATAAGGATGCACAGAACAATCAGCTGGCAGACCCGCAGGAGCCATTCCGGGGTCGGCTCCGTCGGCAGTCTTCTATAAAGCAGGACATGCAGAAGCATCATCAGCAGGATGGATAAAAAGGACCAGGCCAGTTCAAACACCAGATAGGGCAGGAACAGCTTCCAGAAGAACGGTCGGCCGATATGAAGCAGCTCGAGTGGATGCCGAGCTGACAGAGGAGCCAGAACCGTCGAGCGCAGAAAGCCCGTAAAGAGCATTCCAATCAGAATAATCCCAATCATTAATCCTGCACCGAGAAGAAAGCCCGCCCAAAGAGGCATCTGGGCCAGCAGGCCCTGCGGAACGGCCTCCTGATTCATCCGTGCGGCCAGACAGGACAGGCCGCCGAACAGGCCGGTGAGCATAAGGGCTTCCGGCCAGCGGACCATCAGGATTTTCATCACATTCTGAGGCATTCGACACCAAACGCTTTGCTGATTTTTCCTTCGGGGAGAACCGATGTCCTTCCCCGTTTTGACTTGAGCCCATTATAAGAGAAAACCATTTCTGTGCTACTCAAAAAGTCGGCGGAGGGTCAGGCCGTAAAGTGCACTTTGCCGCGTCCGAGCACCGCTTCGAGTTTCCGATGCGACTCCAGGTCGGCGCGGATGGACAGGTTGGCGTCCGCTCTGGCGGTGATTCGAAACCGTTTCGGCGTGTAAATAGTCAGTTCAATCGGACTTTTGCCGCGGTTGTTCAGGCAGATTTGGCGGATTTTCTCCAGCAGGGCTTGATCCACAGTCTGGGCATCGATTTCCAGTTTTACCCTGGCGCTGAATCGGCGGCCCGCCTCCTCGATGTCAATCAGTTCCTCACAGCGGATATTCGGGATTTCGCGGAGGGTCTGGGCGGTGCCGCGGACGAAGACGATTCGATCGGGCTGGAGGAGATGCCCGCATTTTTCGAGGGTTTTCGGAAAGAGCACCACTTCGCATTTACCCTGGAGGTCCTCCAATTCGGCGACGGCCATTTTGGCGCCGGCGTTTTTGCCGTTTTTCGTGACGGTGTAGCGGATTTTGGTAATCATTCCGCCGACAATGACCTCCTGCTCCTGCCGCAGCAGGCGGAGTTTGGCGGTGTTGGAGGTCGAATACAGTTCGATAATCTGCGCGTGCTTGCTGAGCGGGTTGCTGGTTACGTAGAAACCGAGGACCTCCTTTTCGTAGGACAGCATCTGCTGTTCGGACCAGGCCGGCACATCGGGCAGAATCATCGGTTCGGTTTTGGCTTCTTCGGCGGCCAGGGGACCGTTCAGGAAGAAATTCATTTGGCCTTTCTGGCGGTCGGCCTGAAAGGCGGCCCCGCACTGCATCGCTTTTTCGAGGGCGGCGGCCATCTGAGCACGGCTGCCTCCGAGGGAGTCGAAGGCGCCGGCCTTGATGAGGGCTTCGAGCACCTGTTTGTTGACGGTGTGAAGGTCCACGCTTTCGCAGAAGTGGAAGAGACTGCGGAATCCTCCGACACGTTCGCGGGCGGCGATAATCTGTTCGACGGCCTTGGAGCCGACACCTTTGACGGCCGCCAGACCGAAGCGAATCAGGCCGTTCTTTTTCTGCTCATCGTAAATCACTGTAAAGTCCACGAAGCTTTCGTTGATATCCGGAGGCAGGACTTCGATGCCCATGTCTCGGCATTCGCCGATGTATTCGACCACTTTGTCGGTATTGCCCATTTCGTAGGTGAGCAGGGACGCCATAAACTCCACAGGGTAATAGGTCTTCAGCCAGGCCGTCTGATAGGCGACAAACGAATAGCGGGTGGCGTGGCTTTTGTTAAAGCCGTAGTCGGCGAACCGGCGAATCAGGGCGAAGATTTCCTCAGCCTGTGCGGGCTGAAGTCCATTCCGGATGCAGCCGTCGATGAAGCGTTTTTGTTCGGCCTGGATGACGTCTTCCTTCTTCTTGCTGATGGCTTTAATCAGCGTATAGGCCTCGCGGAGCGGAATGCCGCCGAGCCGATTGCAGATACGCATCACCTGTTCCTGATAGACGATGATGCCGAAGGTTTCGGCGAGGATTTCCTCCATAATCGGGTGGGGGGCCGACCAGCGGGCGCCGTGCTTGCGTTCGATAAACTCCGGAATCAGGGCCAGCGGCCCAGGTCGATACAGGGCGTTGGCGGCGATGAGGTCTTCCAGCCGGTCGGGCCGGAGTTTGCGAAGCATCTCCTGCATCCCGCTGGATTCAAACTGGAAGATGCCTTTGGTTCTGCCGGCACTGAAGATTTCCCGATAGACCCGCTGGTCCATAATATCGATGGCTTCGATATCGATGGTTTTGCCGTGGATTTCCTGAATCAAATCGACGGTTCGCTGAATGATGCTGAGGGTTTTGAGGCCCAGAAAGTCCATTTTCATCAGGCCGGCCTTCTCGACAAACGGTCCTTCAAACTGGGTGATGAGTTCCTCAGAGCCGGCCTGCTTGTACAGCGGCAGAAAGCGGGTCAGGGGTTCATCGGCAATGACAACACCGCAGGCATGGACGGAGGCGTGGCGGGCCAGCCCCTCCAGTTTTCTTCCGATGTTAATCACGCGGCGGGTTTTTTCATCGGTTTCGTAGGCCTTTTTTAAGTCCGGTTCGGCCTCAAGGGCCTTATCGAGGGTCATCTTCAGTTCCGCCGGAACCAGTTTGGCCAGGCGGTCCGCCTCCGCCAGCGGCACATCGAGGACCCGACAGACATCTCGGATGACCGCGCGGGCCTTCATCGTTCCAAAGGTAATGATTTGCGCGATATGACCGTATTTTTGTCGGACGTAATTCAGGATTTTTTCTCGGCCGTCCTGGCAGATGTCGATATCGATATCGGGCATCTCGTTGCGTTCGGGGTCCATAAACCGCTCAAACAGCAGGTCATAGCGGAGCGGGTCGATGTTGCAGATGCCCAGACAGTATCCGACGATGGTTCCGACGGCACTGCCGCGTGCCCCGACGGGGATGTTCTGTTCTTTGGCGTAATTGCAGAAGTCCCAGACAATCAGGAAGTAGCTGGCAAACCCTTTGCTTTTAATGACTTCCAGCTCCCAGTTGATTCGGTCCTGAATCGCAGGGGAGATTTGGCCGTATCGTTTTTTGGCCCCTTCGAGCACCAGTTCGGTGAGCATTTGTTCGGCCGTTTTTCCCGGGGGGGTGTGATAGCGCGGGGCATGGCGGGTTTTCAGGTCCAGTTCCACCTGACAGCGGCCTGCAATCGTCAGGGTATTGTCGCAGGCCTCCGGATAGGCCGCAAAAAGGGTTCTCATTTCCTCCGGGCTTTTCAAATAGACATCCGGCGGATACTCCATCTTGTCCACATCGGTAATCTTCTTGCCGGTGTTGATGCAGCACAGGACCATGTGGGCTTCGTGGTCATCGGCATTCAGGAAATGGACATCGTTGGTGGCGACCAGCCCGATTCCCAGTTCTTTGGCCAAATCAACCAGAGCCGGCAGCAGATGCGGATGTTCATCGTTTTCGTGCTGCTGGATTTCGATGAAGAATCGTTCCGGGCCGAAGATTTTCAGATACTCCTGGGCGGCTCGGCGGGCGGTCTGCCGGTCTTCGCGGACAAGGGCGGTGGGGATTTCGCCGGCGATGCAGGCGCTGGTGCAAATCAATCCTTCACTGAACTGGGCCAGGACTTCTTTGTCGATTCGCGGGCGGTAATAAAACCCTTCTGTATAGCCGATGCTGCTCAGCTGCAGGAGGTTCTGGTATCCTTTGAGGTTCTCGGCCAGCAGGAGCAGGTGATAGGTGTTGTCTTTGACACCGCCGCCTTTCTGCCGCTCAAAGCGGGACCCGGGGGCGATGTAGGCCTCCATTCCTAAGATAGGTTTGATGCCGTATTTTTGGGCCTGGAGATAGAAATCGAGAGCTCCGAAAAGATTGCCGTGATCGGTAATGGCGACGGCATTCATCCCCAATTGGCGGCATCGTTCAAAGAGCACATCGGGCTGAATGGCGCCGTCGAGCAGGGAGTATTGTGTATGTAAGTGAAGGTGAATAAAGCCTTTATCATCCATAATTGTTCATCACTCCGTTCCGAACCGTTTCTGGGGGTATCATAAGGGGTTTGAAAGGGCTAATCAACACTTTTGTGAAGGGATTCTCTGACAGGAATGGAGGTTAATCTGGGAAAAGCCGTAAAAAACTATCAGTATAAATACTGATATAAAATTTAAATAATTTCCAACGATATTCTGCAACCGGTTGTTTTGTAGATACTTATAGAATATATAAAAATTTCTAAAAAAAGGTTGTAATCAAAGACCCATTTCAGTAATATTACGTATAAATCTAAGAACTGATAAAATGTTTTCTCCCCTCCAAGGAAGAGACCCGAACGGTAACCCCAAAAGTTCCAAAAGGGTCTTTTCCTGTTTTCAAATCTATACTATCTAATACATCTCCAGTAAATCTATTAATTGGTTTTCGCCTTTCGAAAATATTTGCATAGGGTTTTTGCTAAAAAATTTTTCCTTGACAAGCAGGGGTTTGATGGATTTGGATAGCCCCTTCAGGGTTTTTTTGCCCTGCCGGATAAAGAAGCCAATATCTGTCGGGAATCGGAAGGCGGAGCGACTGAATGGATGAGCCGAGCGGAAGATTGAAACTTGGGGAAAAAATCGGCTATGCCTGCGGAGATTTTGCCTCGGTTTTGTTCTGGCAGACCATCTCTCTGCATCTGCTATTCTTTTATACAGATGTGTTTGGCCTCAGTGCCGCTACAGCAGGGACGATGATTTCTCTGTCACGTCTATGGGACGGCATCAATGACCCGCTGGTGGGGCTGATTGCAGACCGCACGTCCACCCGCTGGGGCAAATTCAGACCGTATCTGCTCTGGACGGCTGTTCCGCTGGCCGCTGCGGCCGTCCTGACTTTTACAACGCCTTCCTGGAGTCCCACCGCCAAACTCATTTATGCCTATGTCACCTTTAACCTTTTTATGATGCTTTATACGGTCATCAATATTCCCTATTCGGCGATGCTCGGGGTGCTCACGCCTGATTCGGTCGAACGGGTCAAGCTGTCGTCCTTTAAGTATTTCGGGGCTTACGGGGCTGCTTTGGTGGTGTCTGCGTTTTTGATGCCGATGGTCAAATGGATCGGCGGTTCCGGCAGTTCTCCGTTCGGCTGGAAGATTACGATGCTTGTGTTTGGGGCGGCGGCCGTTGTGTTCTTTTTTATTACGTTTCTGTCCACGCGGGAAAGAGTCTTGCCGCCGGCTTCCCAGAAAACGTCTATTCGTGAAGATATTCGGGACCTCCTGACCAACGGCCCATGGCTGCTTCTGCTTTTTGCAACGCTCACGATGCTTCTGTGGGTTTCGATACGGCTGGGGGTTATCAATTACTATTTCAAGTATTATATTGCTCCCGGCAAGTATGAAAAATGGATTTCAATTTTCAATACGGCCGGAATCGTCGGCAGTCTGGCCGGTGTGGCGGCCGTGAGCGGGTTTGCCCGTCTGCTCGGCAAGAAAAGGGCATTCATTGTTTTGTTCCTCATTGCCAATGTCCTGACGATTTCCTTTTTTGTTTATACCCCCAACCATCTTGTTCTGATTCTGGCGGCACAGGTTGTCGGTTCGTTTGCGGGCGGGCCGCTGACGCCTCTGATTTGGGCGATGTATGCCGATGCGGCGGATTATTCGGAATGGAAGAACGGGCGGCGGGCCACGGGGTTGGTCTTTTCCGCCTCGACGATGGCACAGAAATTCGCCTGGGCCTTCGGGGCTCTTCTGACCGGCTGGCTGCTGCATTGGTTCGGCTATCAGCCCGACACCCAACAGACGGAAAGGGTGATTTTCGGTTTTCGTCTGCTGATGAGCATCATCCCCGGGCTGGCGGGCCTGATTTCGATTGTGATTATGTTGTTTTATAATCTGGATGAGGACAAACTCCGACAAATCGGTCTTGAACTTCAGGAGCGAAGACAGCAGGAGATGTCTTTGGTTTCTGAGGAAAATGATAAGACATCTATGATATAGGAAAGGAACGCAACGGTATGAAAAAAACAATTCTCGGCTCTGCTTTGCCGAACATCCCCTGGGAAGACAAACCGAAAGGGTGCCGGGATGTTGTGTGGCGCTACAGCGGCAATCCTGTTTTGAACTGGAATCCGATTCCGCGGGCTGCGCGGATTTTCAACAGTGCGGTCCTGCCGTACAAAAATGAGTTTGTCGGCGTCTTCCGCGGCGACCAGCGGAACGGACGGGCCACGCTGTTCTTCGGCCGCAGTCCGGACGGACTTCGCTGGACGATTGGCCCGGACCCGATTGACTGGGTGGATGAACAGGGCAAGCCCAGCCCGCTGAGTTTCGGCTATGACCCGCGGTTTGTGCAGATTGAGGATACGTACTATATTGTCTGGTGCGATGATATGCACGGGCCGTCCATCGGATTGGGCCGCACGAAGGATTTCAAGACGTTTATTCGAATGCCCAATCCGCTGATGCCGTATAACCGCAACGGTGTGCTGTTCCCGCGCAAGGTCAACGGTAAATACCTGCTGCTGAGCCGTCCGAGCGACAGCGGGCATACGCCGTTCGGCGATATTTTTCTCAGCGAAAGCCCGGATTTGATTCACTGGGGCCGTCACCGCTGGGTGATGGGGCGCGGCGGACAGGGCTGGTGGCAGAACACCAAAATCGGTGCCGGCCCAGTGCCGATTGAGACGACGGCCGGCTGGCTTCTGTTCTATCACGGCGTTTCGAATACCTGCAACGGTTTTGTGTACAGCTTCGGGGCGGCGATTCTGGATATCAACGACCCGGGCAAAGTGCTGTACCGCACACGCGATTATCTGCTGACACCGGAAAAATCCTACGAAACGGTGGGCTTTGTGCCCAATGTGGTTTTTCCCTGTGCCAATCTGTATGATGCCGACACCGGGCGAATCGCCATTTACTACGGAGCCGCTGACACCTGCACGGCGATTGCCTTTGCGCAGGTGGATGAGCTGATTGACTATATCCGGAACAATTCCGAAGTCTTTTAAATCAGTCTGAAACGCTTTTGGAGGCCCTGTTGGAAGCCAGTCAGTGTAAACCCGAACGAGACAGGCTGCCGGTCCTGACCAAAGTCTGCTACGGATTGGGCACGGCCCTGGATATGTGGGGGTTCTGGCTGTATCCGGCGGTGGCCTATGCGGTGTTCAATATCTATTTGGGTGTCCCCCCGTGGCTGGTCGGACTGGCTCTGACACTGATTCGGATTTATGATGCTATATCGGACCCGCTGGCCGGGTGGCTTTCGGACAATCTGCGAAGCCGGCACGGACGGCGCCGCCCCTTTATTTTGATTGCGGGAATTGCAAGCGGGCTGGGGCTGCCGGCGCTGTTTTGGGTTTCACCTTCCTGGTCGCAGGTGACGATTCTGGGGCTGTCGGCGGTGTTCTGGTATATGATGCTTTCTTCGCTGATTTACATCCCCATCGTCAGCGCGTTTTCCGTTCCTTACAACAGTCTGGGGGCGGAAATGACGCCGGATTACGAAGAGCGCACCTCCGTGATGACCTATCGGAGTGTGATGCAGAAAATCTTTGAAGTCGGCAATTTTTATGCCCTTCGTTTTACGAATCTGTCTTGGTTTCTGCTGCCGGAAATCAATAAAAAGAATACACTGCTGGGGATGCAGGTCTATACGGCGATTCTGGGGGGGCTGATGGCCCTGTTTGCCCTCGTGATTTTCCTGCGGGTGCCGGAACGGTATTACGAAAAAGTGGTGGTCAAAACCGCTCGGCGCATTTCTCTGCAAAGCTCCTTTTATGAAACGCTGAAATGCCGGCCGTTTCGTTTGATGATGGGGTTCGGGGCCTCGTTCAGTCTCGGAACCAGCATGGTTGGGGCGCTGGGGTATTATGCCACAGTCTATTATGTCTGCCGGGGCAATACAATTGAGGGGGACAACTGGAATTTCTGGAACGGCATCGCCTTTATGCTCGGCGGGCTGCTGGGCGGGCCGCTGCTGAATCGGGTTGCGTACTGGACGGAAAAACGCCGGGCCGTTGTGGCGGCCGCAGTTATCGGGATTTTCGGATACGGCGGTTCGTGGTTTTTGTACACGCCGCTGGTTCCTTGGCTCCAGACCCTGGCGGCGGGACTGATGGGAATGGCGGCGGCGGGCTTCTGGATGCTGTTCGGCTCGATTGGGGCGGATGTGATTGATTATGACGAATGGCAGACGGGGACGAGGCGGGAAGGGTCTTTTACCGCCTGCGGTTCCTATCTGCTCAAACTGGGCAATGCCGGCGGATATTTTGTCTCCGGGCTGCTCCTGGACTTGTCCGGTTTTAATCGCGAAGTGGCTGTGCAGAATCCCGGAACAATTTTCTGCATTCGGGCGATGCTGGCACTGATACCGATTCTCGGTTTGCTCTGGGTGATTTTCTTTGTGCTGCGGATGCCGCTGTCACGGGAGAAATGCGAGGCAATCCGAGCGGAGCTGGAGGCGCGGCGCGGCAGGGTGTAAATGGTTTGCGGAGGGGATATGCAGTACGGATACTTTGACGACGAGCGGAAAGAGTATGTCATCACGCGTCCGGACACGCCTCGTTCGTGGAGCAATTATCTGGGCTCGACCGAATACGGGGCCATCATCACCAACAACGCCGGCGGCTACGGTTTTTTTCATTCAGCCGCTCAGGGCCGCTTCCTGCGGCTTCGCTTTAATGCAATCCCGATGGACCAGCCCGGACGCTACATTTACCTGCGGGATATGGACAGCGGGGATTACTGGTCGGCCTCCTGGCAGCCGGTCGGCAAGCCCCTCGAGCAGTACAAGGCCGTCTGCCGGCACGGCACCGCCTATACGATTATCGAGTCTGAATACGGCCGAATCCGCACGGAGACGACGTATTTTGTTCCGCTGGGCAGACACCTGGAGTGCTGGCTTTTGAAGGTGACGAATCTGGACAAGGTCCCCCGGCGGCTGCGGCTGTTTTCATTTGTCGAGTACGCTAACAACTGGCATGTCTGGCAGGACTTTATCAATCTGCAGTACACGCAGTTTATTGTGCGGATGCAGGTTGTGGACAATATCATTGACCACGGCATCAATGTGCTGCTGCCGGACAGCACGGGCAGTCTGCCGCATCACGACGGCAACCGCCATACCTTTCTGGCGGCGGTGGGGGCACAGATTACCGGGTTTGATACGGACCGCGATGTCTTTTTGGGGCCGTACCGCACGTATCGCAATCCGCTGATTGTCGAGCAGGGCCGATGCACGCAGTCGCTGGCCTGTGGCGATAACGGCTGCGGAGTGCTTCAGATGGACGTCGTTTTGGAGCCGGGCCAGTCGCAGGAGCTGGCTGTTTTTTTGGGCATCGGCAAGGCCGCCGTCGAGGGACGCAAAACCGTGCAGGAGTACGGCGATCTGCAAAGGGTTCATCAGGCCTTTGAGCAGCTCAGGCAGTACTGGCACAGCCGGCTGGAAGGGCTGACGGTTCAGACTCCGGATGCGGACCTGAACAGCATGCTCAATATGTGGAGCCCCTACAATTGCCTGATTACGTATGCCTGGTCGCGTGCGGCCAGTCTGGTTTACTGCGGCGAGCGGGATGGGCTGGGCTATCGCGATACCGTGCAGGATTTGCTGGGGGTCATGCATCTGATTCCGGAGGAGGCCCGCGGGCGGCTGGAGCTGATGCTCACCGGTCAGGTCTCCACCGGCGGGGCGATGCCGCTGGTCAAGCCGTTTGCTCATCGTCCGGGGCAGGAGAGCCCTCCGAAAGAGGAGGAGTATCGTTCGGATGACTGCCTGTGGCTGTTTTGCACGGTGCCGGCGTATGTGAAGGAAACGGGCGATTTGGCCTTTTATGACAAGGTTCTTCCGTATGCCGACCGGGGGGAGGATACCGTACTGGGGCACCTGAAGCGGGCGATAGCGTTTTCGCTCGAACGAAGCGGAACCCACGGGCTGCCGTGCGGCTTGTCGGCGGACTGGAACGACTGCCTGCAGCTCGGGCACAGGGGGGAGAGTGTTTTCGCGGCCTTTCAGCTGCGGTATGCGCTGAAGACTTATATGGAAATCTGCGAACGGCTCGGACGGCGGGATGAGGCCGGCTGGGCACAGGGGCACTTAACGCGGCTGGATGAGAATATCGAACGGTATGCCTGGGACGGGCGCTGGTTCCTGCGGGCGTATCGATGGGATGGGATGAAATTCGGTTCGCAGGAGAATGAGGAGGGCCGCATCTGGCTCAATCCGCAGACCTGGGCGGTCCTGAGCGGATATTTGCAGGGGCCGCGGGCCCTGGCGGTGATGGAGGAGGTCGGCCGGCACCTGGCGACGGAGTACGGCCTGATGATTTGCGACCCGCCCTATGAAAAAACGGATCATCACATCATCAAGGCCTCTCTTTTTAATCAGGGGATGAAGGAAAATGCCTCCATTTTTTCGCATACGCAGGGCTGGGCGGTGATTGCCGAAGCGATGCTGGGCCGCGGCGAGAAGGCCTATCGCTATTTTCGTGCCTATCTGCCTGCGGCGTATAACAGCCGGGCGGACATTCGCCAGATTGAGCCCTATGTCTATTGTCAGTTCACGCACAGCAAATACAGCCCTCGGTTCGGGGCTTCGCGTCTGCCGTGGCTGACGGGGGCGGCGGCCTGGTCCTATTATGCGGCGGTTCAGTACATCCTGGGTGTGCAGCCGGATTATGACGGGCTGCGCCTGGACCCGTGTGTGCCTGCCGACTGGAAAGAGATTCGCCTTCGCCGGCGTTTCCGGAACAAATGGTTTGACATAGAAATCCGAAACGACAAGGGGGTCCAGAAAGGGGTCAAACAGCTGATTGTGAACGGTCAGACCGTTGACGGCAATCTGATTCGCCCCGACCGGATGAAAGACCGAAACGAGGTCCGGGTTATCTTGGGCTGACCGGAGACGGATTTTCAGTCGGGCCAGACGCCGCGAAAGACCTCTACAGCCGGGCCGGTCATATATACGCAGTTGTCCGTCTCGCACCAGTTCAGGTCCAAATCGCCGCCGGGCAGATGGGCCCGCACCAATCGCTGACAGCGTCCGATTAAAACGCCCGCCACCAGCGAGGCGCAGGCGCCGGTGCCGCAGGCCAGTGTGATGCCGCTGCCCCGCTCCCAGGTCCGCATGGTGAATTCGTTCGGATTGTCGCTTTTGACAAAGTGCACGTTGACCCGCTGCGGGAACAATTCGTGGTGTTCAATCAGCGGTCCGATCAGCGGCAGGTCAATGGCATCGAGGTCTTCACAGAAAAAGACGGCGTGCGGATTGCCCATCGACACGCAGGTCATTGACAGTTCCTGTCCGTGCACCGGCATCCGGACGTTGACGACCTGTTCGGCGTCGAGTGCCACCGGAATCTCGCGGGCCTTCAGAATCGGCTGGCCCATATTGACGCACACACGGCTGACCTTGTTGTGTTCATCCAGTTCGAGGCCGACGGTCAGGATGCCGCGTCCGGTCTCCACCCGCAGCATTGCCGGAAAGGTTCGCTGGCCGGGGACCGACATTTCGTGGTCGGCCGTATGGGGGTGATAGGTTTCGTAGAAATATTTGGCCAGGCAGCGAATGCCGTTGCCGCACATCTGGGCTTCGGAGCCGTCGGCATTGAACATCCGCATCCGGACATCCGCTCTTTCCGAAGGGCACACGAGAATCAGCCCATCGGAGCCGACGCCGAAGTGGCGGTCGCTGATTTCCACCGCCAGCTGACTCGGATTGTCCACCTGCTGCCGAAAGCAGTCCACATACACATAATCATTGCCCAGCCCATGCATTTTCACAAAATCCATAATGATTACCTTTAAAAATTTCAGAAAAACAGTATATGCAAAATCCCCATCAAAAGCAACCAAAGAGATATGGAAAGAAAAATGTATAAATTATATCTATATCATTATTTTTTTCTTGATTGTTTTCGAAAAGAAAATAAAAATAATATATAAGGAAGTTTTTTGGATGGAGGAAAGGTGTTCAACAATCTGATTAACCGCTATGATTTTATAAGATTGATTTGGGGTATTCGTTACGGCTACCTGCCTTTGATTCTTTCCCGACTGACCAAAGGGCATTTGGAGCGAATTCAGGATGCCTGGAAACCCCGGAAAATTAAGCCGTCCGCGTGGTGGATGATACCGGCTGTTCAGAAACGGTGGAATCAGCTTCTATCGGGGGACGAAAATATCAGTTTTCGCGACTATTTTTGTTCAGTTTATTTGTCCGGTCGCCGAAACTTGCGGGGTTTGACACTCGGATGCGGAGAGGGCCAAAAGGTGCTGCATTGGGCACGAACGGGTCTTTTCGCTCAAATCGAGGCGTACGAGCTTTCCACTGAACGTCTCGAAAAAGCACGACTCATGGCCCGACAGGCGGGTCTTCAAAACTGCATTCATTACAAAATCGACGACGTGAACCGGCTGGAGTTGCCCGAAGGCCAGTATGACGTAATTTTTATTGAACATGCACTTCATCATTTTAGTCCTCTCGAACCGCTCTTGAAAAAGATTCACGGCTGGCTGGCTGCGGACGGCTATTTCGTTTTTGATGAATATGTCGGACCTTCCCGCTTTCAGTGGACGGACAGACAGCTTCACTTGGCTAATGCGGTTCGTGCACTTATTCCGGAAAGATTTCGAAGCCATGTGATTGACGATAGAACGGATAAAAGAATTATTCGTCCAAGTCGATTAAGTATGATCCTAAAAGACCCTTCGGAAGCAGTCCAGTCGGCGGAGATTCTCCCGCTGGCTGCCCGCATTTTTCAGGAAATTGAGGTTCGCGGTTATCGCGGTGCTGTTTTGCATTTGGTTTTGGAGGGAATCGCCCATAATTTTGTTACGGAAGATCCGGATGCATTGTCTTGCTTGCATTTTTTATTTCAAATAGAAGATTTTTTGACTCAGACAGGTCAGGTTCAGAATGATTTTGCGGTCGGGATTTATCGGAAGAAGGACAATGGGGAAAGGAGAAAAGTATGAGGAAAGGATGGGTTTGAGGCTGTTTTGTATGCTGTCTTGCGGAAACATATGGCTTGGTTCTTGAAAATCCGGAACAATATATTTTGCAGACCTATGCTCAATATTCTCGTCCGGACGTCGGACAGGCAAAGTACGCAGAGTTTGATTCGTCTGGAAATCTGTATATTACCCACGATGGCAGGTCGCTGGTCAGGATTGGGCCGAATGGACAGGCCGAGGTCATCGCAAGGTACAGAAATTTGCAGGGGATTTTTTACGCAGGTGAAGAATATGATTCGTCGCTTTTTTTAATGATGCGGATTTGGGACGGCTTTATAAACGACGTCTGGATGGGACCACAACGGCTTTTTCATCTTTTTCCGGCAAACCGATCGGCATTACCTTAGACAAGTCCGGTCTTTATGGAAACAGTTTTTTTGTGCCGGTTCGGTACAGCAATGGAGATTTGTATCGGATAACATCCAGCGGACAGAAGAGTTTATTTCTTCAGTTGGGTGCCGGTTGGTCCGGTCATGATATTGAGTCTGATTCTTCCGGTCTTTATGGGGGACGTTTATATATGTCTGTGACGGACCCTCAGGAAAACTCTTCAGTTTTTGTGGTCAACCCGGATGGTACGGCATCGGTTTTCTGCTCGATGACTTGGATTTTGGACTTGGAGTTCGATACAACTTCCGCGGGAGCGTTTGGCGGGTTTCTGTACGGCTGCCGCTCAAGCTGGGCGATCGGAAGGATTTCTCCGGAAGGGCGGTGGACTCGCTTTGCTTTTTCAGGCAGTGCAGATGAAGCCATTAAGTGTTTGACTTTCGGGCCGGATAATTCCATGTATGTCATAGAGGAACTTGCCGCCAATCAAATTGTTGTTTTGAAAGTCAGCGCTGTTCCTGAACCGACAACATTTTTTCTGACGGTTTTGGGGGGGCTGGTTTTAAGAAAGCGGGCAGCCGGCTTCTTCGGAGATGAGCGGATTATTGAATGAGCCGCAGGCCTTTTCGTCGGGCACAGGCGAGGGCGGTTTCGTATTCGGATTTTGTCGGGCGGCGGTTCAGCGGCGGATGCTCATCAGCCCGAAAGCAGGGGTGATATTGGTCCATCACGTTGACGGCTGTGTGGGGGGAAATCCGTTCGGCCAGAAAGTCGAAAATCTGTTCGCTGCCGGCCAGATTGCCGGGCAGGACCAGGTGGCGAATGAGCAGTCCCCGCACAGCCAGACCGTTTTCGATGACCAAATCGCCGACCTGCCGGTGCATTCGGCGGACAGCCGCCTGATTGACCTGGGGATAATCCGGAGCATCAGAATAGTGTGCGGCCGCCGATGAATCTGCATATTTCATATCGGGCATATAGATATCAATCAGGCCGTCCAGCATCTCCAGCGTTTCCGGCAGGTCGTATCCGCCGGTGTTGTACACAATCGGAAGATGCAGTCCCTCGTCTTTGGCCTTCAGGAGGGCGGGCACTATCGCCGCAATCTGATGGGTTGGCGTGACCAGATTGATATTGACGCACCCTCGTGCCTGCAGCCGCAGGAAAATCTCCGCCAGGGCCTCGACGGGGAATTCCTCGCCCTGATGCAGCTGACTGATGTCATAATTTTGACAATAGACACAGCGCAGATTGCAGCCGGTGAAAAAGACCGTGCCGGAGCCGCCGTGTCCGACGAGCACACTTTCTTCGCCGAAATGCGGACCGAAACTGCTGATGACCGGCCGGGCCCCGGTCCCGCAATAGCCTTTCTGACCGGCCAATCGGTTGACGCCGCAGCGGCGAGGACAAAGCGTGCAGCGGCTCAGATTTTCCTGAAGAACCTTTGCTTTTTCGGCCAACCGGTTTTTCATCGGTTTTTGTTTCCCCTATCGACCTTTCCGGCGTATGCTGACAGTCAGCGTAATCGCATGTAGAAAAAAGGTCAATCCATCGTCATGATTTATGTGTATTTGAGCTTGCTGCTTTTGGTGAATGCCTTCTGGCTGGTGCTGGGCTTTTTTTATCTGCCGGGCAATTGGCTGATGGTGCTCACGACGGCGGGGTTTGCCTGGTGGCAGGCGGACCGCGGGATTTTTTCCATCTGGACGCTGGCGGCGGCGGCGATGCTGGCCCTGCTGGGAGAGGTCGCCGAGCTTTTGGCCGGGTTTGCAGGTGCCGGAAGGGCGGGGGCGAGCTGGAAGGCCTCGTTGGCGGCTGTCGGCGGGGCCCTGACCGGGGCGGTTTTGGGCACGTTTTTGATTCCGATTCCTTTTGCAGGTACTTTGCTGGGCGGCTGCATCGGAGCGGGTCTGGCCGCCTGGGCGTTCGAGCGTCGTTCCGGAAAGCCCCGGCAGGTTTCCATTCGGTCCGGCATCGGAGCCGGTCTGGGGACGGCGGCCGGGGCACTCCTGAAAGTCTTGATGGGCGTCCTGATTTGGTTTTTGATTGCGGCGGCGGCCTTTTGGCCGTAACGAGAGCTGGACGGCCGGCTACATGGTTTTGTATTTCGGCCCGCCGGTCGGTTCAGGACACCTCCAGCGGATATTATCAAACGGGCATTTCCTCTGACAGGTTTTGCAGTGCAGACAATTCGAAGGATTGGCCGGTTTCACGACGCCCTGAATGGATTCATACACGCCCGCCGGACAGAAGGTGATGCAGGGGGCTTCATAAGTCGGCTGACATTTTTCTTTGCATACGGCGGCATCGCGTATCGTCAGGTGGCAGGGCTGTTCCTCCCGATGAGCCGTGCCGGCCACGGCGGTGAAGGTGTCTTTGTCAAACCGCACAGGGGGTTTGAGCCGATAACGCCGCCGGCGCATGGCTTTCCAGTCGGGTTCAACGGAAAACGCAGGCAGCCAATCGCCCAAAACGGAGAGGGGCAGCCCCTGCAGAGGCCCGAACTTGGCAACGGTCTGGCGGAAGTTTTTGGCGGAGGCCATTTCTTTTAAGACGCCGTTTTCCTCCAGCAGCCGCGTATAGCATCGGGCGACGGCCGTTGGGGTGTCCAGATTAGCCCCGACGGCTTCCGCGGCGGCCAGACCTGAATAGACGGCGTTGTGAATGCCCTTGATTTTGAGCATATTCACAAATCCGGCGCTGTCGCCCAGAAGGCAGACATTGCTTTTGCCGATGGAGCCGGTCTGGGGGCAGCGCGGCAGGGCGTAAAAGCCGCCTTCGGGTATCATCTTGGCGCCGCCTTCAACGACCTTGCCGCCTTCGATAAACCGCCGCACCCAGCGGTGCTCTTTAAAGAGCGTCAGTGCGTCCTGCGGATTGAAGTCGTAATACGGATAGTCCAGCCCGACAATCATCCCGACGGCAATCTGCTCGGCCCCCATCGGGTACATAATCCCGCCGCCGAACATTCCCGGGCCGAGCAGCGGCGTCCAGAGCGGATAGCCCATCGCATGGACGACACGCCCGGTGCCGAAGGCCTCGTACTGCTGCGGCGAGACCTTAATCAATTCCTTGACGCCCAGTGAAAACAGCTGGGGGCATTGCCGCCGCAGGCCGGCCTTTTGGATGAATTGCTCGGCGATTTGCCCGTCGCATCCTTCGGCAATCAGGATAACCCGGGCCGGAATGATTTCCCCGGGCAGGAAGTTGGGCTGCGGATGTCCTTCTTTGTCGAGTCCCTGGTCCACCAGCCGAACGCCCTCGGCCAGATGGGTTTGCTCGTTCCAGAGGATTTCGCCGGCGGCAAAGCCGTGCAGGACCTCTGCGCCTGCTTTTTGCGCCAGTTCGCACAGCCAGGCGGTCAGCAGGCTCAGCGAGCAAATCCAGTCTCCGCGATGGCTGAGCTGGCCGAATCCAAGACCCAGAGCTTTGGCCAGATGGACGGCGGGCAGGATTTTGATTGCGGTGCATTTTCCGGCCAAAAAGAGCAGGTCATCCTGCTGAACCTGTCCGATGAGCACTTTTTTGGCCTGTTCGGAGGTTTGCCAGTTCGGGTCAATCGGGTTCAGCAGCCGCTCGAGGGCCGCGGATTCAACCACGGCGCCGGACAGATTGTGATGACCCGGCCCGGAGGCCTTGTCAATCACAACCACATCCAGTTGGGGATGGTTCTTTTTCAGATGAATGGCCGCCGACAGGCCTGCCGGTCCGGCCCCGATAATCAAAACCGAAACAGGATTTGCCTGCGGTGTGCTCATCCCATTGTCCTCAATTCTTCCGCCAGTTGGGGGATCACTTGTTCGGCGCTGCCGATAAGGTAATAATCACACTGTTTGAAAATCGGTGCGTGCGGGTCTGTATTAATCGCCACAATCGTTTCGGTATTGGCGATGCCGATCATATGCTGAATGGCGCCGGAGATGCCGACGGCGATATACAGTTTGGGACCGACGGCTGTACCGGTCTGGCCGACCTGATAAATCCGCTCTGCAAAGCCCTGTTCGACCGCCGTGCGGGAGGCGCCTTTTTCCACAGAGACGGCAAACCGCTCCCGAATCGCCGTACAGAGCAGGTTCAGGAGCCGGTCATAATTATCTCGATTCTGCATTCCCTTGCCGCCGCTGACGATGCAGTCGCTGTCGAAATGGACCTTTCCGGTGCCTTTTTCCGTCCGCAAAATCTCCAGCGAGCGGTCTTCATCCGTCAGCTGAACCAAATGGGAGACGATGGTTCCCCGCCGCGACGGATTGTCGTCCAGTCGTTTCATCACACCCGGCCGGGCGGTAGCCATCTGGCAGGGGGAATCCTTTGTGCAGATGGTTGCCATTACGTTGCCCCCGAGGGCCGGACGCGTCTGGAACAGGATGGCGATTTGTTTTTTGCGGCTGCTGTCGCGGATGTCCAGACCGGTGCAGTCGGCCGTAAGCCCGCAGCCGGTTCGGTAGGAAACCATTGGGGCCAGCACCCGCCCCTGCGGGGTGGCGGCAAACAGGACAATCTGCGGACGATATTTTTCCCAGACGTCGGCGACGGCCTTTCGCCAGACAAAGGGGTCAAAGGGCTCCAGCAGAGGATGTTCGAGCAGATAGACCTTGTCCGCGCCGGCGGCAATCAGCGAATCGGCCAAAGGCCGGACGGATTTGCCGGCCAGGACAACCCCGGTCTGGACCTCCAGCGAATCCGCCAGCTCGCGGGCCTTGCCCAGCAGTTCAAAGACCGCCGGGTGGATTCCGGTTTCATCCTGCTCGGCGACTACCCAGACCTCTCCTTTGTAGGTCGGGTCTGTCAGCCGATACCCTTCAATCATATCCTCGAGGGCTTTTTTATGAAAATCCACACGAGGGTCTTTAAGAATTTGTTCGCAGACCTGGTCTGTGATTTCCTCCGGACGGGTAATCTTCATTTCCTGAAGGATTTGGGTGAGGACATGAAAATCTTCCAATTCTTTGGCGGTTCCTTCGAAGGAGCGGTCAAAGGGGCTCTTTCGTCTGACGGGCAGAAGATAAGCCGGCCGGCTTTTTTCCTGGGCCTGTTCGCCGGAGGAGGCCTGCCGCAGGGATTGAGCAATGACTTGGGCCAGTTCCTTGGCAGAGTGAACCGGCTGACATTTGCGGCTGGTTTTACCGGGCGGGAAAACCCGAATGACCCGGGTTTTTGAGCCCTCCACGCCAATGGCCTTGGCCTGAATGGTTCGGGCATCCCATTGAATCAGAGGGAGTTTGGAGGCCTGGCGGGTTCGTTGGAAGGAGGCGAACAGGGGATATTCGTATTTGGCGACTGTCAAAACCGCCGGCATCCGCCGCAGCTGAACGGTTTGGCTGCCGCCGGAGATGATTCGTGTAAAAGTGAACCGCCCCTGCTGAAAGTGAGCATCGGTAATATAGGAAACACAGGGAATATTCATTTCTTCGGCAATCTGGGGAGGAACCTGGGCTGTGTCGCCGTCCACAGACTGCATACCCGCCACGATGTAGTAATCCTGCGGGTCCTGAAGCATTTCTTTGGCAATTTTTCGGATGGCCCAGGCCAGCGGGTTGGCTGTGGCCCACGTGTCAGCTCCGCCAAGCGCCTTGTCAGTCAGAAGGATGGCGGTATTTGCACAGCGGGCCAGGCAATACCGGAGAACCTCTGCGGCCATTGGGGGACCCATTGTCAGGGCGATAATCCGGGCTTTTTGGTCACCGGCCAGAAAAGCCATTCGGCGGGCAAAGGCCAGGGCCTGGGCATCGAGTTCATTAATCACACTCGGCAGGCGGGTTCGGATGAGATTGCCGGTGTTGGGGTCAAAGGCATTGTCTGTAATCTGAGAGACGTCTGGTACTTGCTTGACTAAAACGATATAGTCGCTCATGTTTCCCTGCAATAGCCGTTTTCAAGCCCTTTTCAAAAGCTGCCATATATTAGCAATAGATTTTCACCGGTCAACTCAAAATGATGAAGTTTCCAATTCATTCTGTGTCAGAAATGCCCTTGCTTTGATTCTTTTTGGACTCCATAATCCTTAGAATGGCGATTCAGGTTGAACATCCGGCTTTGCGGCAGTTTTTGGAACCTTTTCAGAAGGGTTCTCGCTCAGAGCAGAGAAAGATTCTGGATAATATAGAAAAACTTCTCCTTCTTTTAGACCCGCGGAAAGAATATCCGTTCGATTTCATTGTCTTTCGGCTCAGCGGGCGGCGTGTTCACGGACCCCTTGAGGACCTTCTGATTCCCGGACGACGGATTCTGGATGACCTGCGGGTGTTTTCAATGCAGCTGAGCCGCCGGATGGAGCTGTCCGCTGCTGAGCAAAGGGAGCCGCTTTATACCGTTTCTCAGTTGGCCCAGCGGTTTTCCGTGTCCGGCAAAACGATTCGGCGCTGGCAGAAACAGGGGCTTTTGGGCAAACACTACCTTTTTCCGGACGGACGGAGGCGGCTGGCATTTCCGGAGTCTGCAGTCAATCAGTTTGTTTCGCTGCATCCGGAGCATCTGGAGAAGGCCAAAAAGTTTTCCCGTCTGACGGAGGAGGAAAAAAAGGCGGTGATTGAACTGGCTTCCCAGCTGCAGAAGGCAAAGCCGAGCCGTGCGAAAGAGCCGATTTTGCAGGAGGTGGCCCGGCGTCTGGGAAGGGCACGCGAAACCGTGCGGTCTATTTTGGCCGAACATGACCGGCGGTTTCCGGAAAAAGCCGTATTTGACCGACCGTTCGGCCGACTGAGCCCCAAAGACCGCGCCGCCCTTTACAAACTTGCCAGGCAGAAGACGCCCGTCCGACAGCTGATGGAGCGGTTTGGATTAAGCTGCAGCTCCGTCCATCGAATCATCAATCAGCAGCGGGCCAAAGAACTGCTCGGGCTGAAACTGGAGTATGTGGACAGCCCGGAGTTTCATGCTCCGGATGCGTACCGCACGATCGTTGAATCGACGGATGAGCTTTTCCGGGAGCTGTCGGAGGCCCCTCCGTCGGTCCTGAGCCGAGCGGAAGAGACGGCGCTGTTTCGTCGGTACAATTATTTGAAGTATCTGGCCTTCACGGAGCGGTCGCAGATTCAGCCGGCTCATCCGTCCAGCCGGCAGCTGCGCCGCATTGAGGAGTATCTGGCCTCGGCCGAACAGACCCAGCATTTCCTTCTGCAGGTGAATATGCCGCTGGTGATTCGGGTGGCGGGCAGACACAGTCAGTTTGGTGCTCCCATAGGAGATTTGGTAGGAGAGGGGAATCTGTCGCTGATGGCGGCCCTGGAAAAATTTGATTACACCAAGGGTTATCGTTTCAGTACGTATGCGGCTCTGGCAATCGCCAAGGATTTTGCCCGCCGCATCCCCGCGGAGACCGCCCGTCCGGACCGGGCCGGAGGGTCGGATTTGTCCCGCGTGGCTCAGCCGTCGGGAGGTTCGGCTGCGCCGGGCTTCGGGGCCGTCGAACAGGCCCAGCGCAGTCTGCGGGATATTATTGAACGGGAACTGGACGAGCGGGAACGTTTTGTTGTGCTGAACCGGTTCCCCCTTAGTGAGGGGGTCATCCCGCCCAAACCCAAGACACTCAAGGAAATCGGGGATGCCCTGGGTTTGAGCAAAGAACGGGTTCGCCAGATTGAACTGCAGGCGCTCCAGAAGCTCCGTCGGACGCTCAGTCCGGAACAGTTTGACTTGCTGACCGGCTGATGCATACAATACCCCCCAGAAATTGTCCGGATAGAGAAAGGCCGACAAAATGGAAAATAAAACACTCGGATTCATCGGCGGCGGGAATATGGCTCAGGCCCTTCTGAAAGGGCTTTTGCAGCAGGGGATATATCAGCCGAAGCAGATTTGGGTCTCGGATGTCCTTCCGGAACGGCTGGACTTTCTGCGGCAGACCTACGGGGTTCACACGTCTGCGGACAATCGGGCGGCGGCCGAACAGGCCGACGTTCTGATTCTGGCCGTCAAACCCCAGCAGATGGCTGCTGTTCTGGAGGAAATCGCCGGCAGCATTCGCCGCGGAGCGCTTGTGATTTCAATTGCCGCCGGGGTTCGAACGGCTAAAATCCGCTCGTTTGTGCCTCAGAATCCGGTTATCCGGGTGATGCCCAATACACCGGCTATGGTTTCTGCGGGAGCCGCCGCCCTGTATAATGCGGGGGCTTTGCCGGAGCAGATGCAGGAGGCCCTGCGGATATTTGAATCAGTCGGCAAAACGGTTATCGCCGAACGGGAGGAGCTGCTCGATGCCGTCACGGCCGTCAGCGGGTCGGGGCCGGCGTACTTTTTCCTGCTGATGGAGGAGATGCTCAAGGCCGCTGCGGAGCTGGGGCTGGATGAGGCGACTGCCCGAGCCCTTGTACTGCAAACGGCCAAAGGGGCGGCGCTTCTGGCGGAGGAGGCTGCCGGCCGGGGGGAAACACCGGAACTCCTGCGAAAAAAGGTGACTTCGCCGGGCGGGACCACGGAGGCGGCCCTGAAGGTTTTCGCTGACCATTCCTTCGGTGTGATGGTGCGGCAAGCCCTGTTCGCGGCGGCCCGGCGTTCCAGAGAATTGTCGGCTTAAAAGGGAGATTATTTATTCGACAATAATCGCTTCGACGGGGCACTCGTCGGCGGCCTGCTGAACCGCCTCTTCATACATCGGCGGGACTGTCTCGACCAGGACTTCCGCCATATCCTGCCCCATTGTGAAGACTTCCGGACAGGTATTTACACACAAACCGCATGCTGTGCAATTGTCTTCAATTCGAACTTTCATACCAAAACACCTCCAGTTTTTCCGGGTTTTTCAACCTCCCTGTCCGTCGGTTTCCGAACGGGGATATTGTAGCCCGGAAATGTGCTCCGGGAAACCTGTTTTTTGTGGAAATTTTGCTGTCGGGTTTTTATAGTAGAGGGGCCCTTGAAGCAAGAAGGGGCTCATCCAAATATGGTTTTTTGTGGTCGGGTCCCATGCAAGCACCGCGCGTGAACCGGGTCAGGCGGGGAACCGAGCAGCCCTAAGCGGCAGCGGGGCTGTGTATGGCAAACCCGGCCACCTTTTTTATTGAATATTGATTATTGATTATTGTTTATTAAAAAATGGGGGGCGCTGGGGCGTGAATGGATGCGGGAGAATTAAAGAGACGGACCAAGCAGTTTGCCCATCGTTGTGTACAAATGGCCTCTTCGCTTCCAGAAACTTCTCTTTGCCGACATGTCCAAAATCAACTTATCCGCTCCAGTACATCTGTTGCGGCCAATTATAGGGCGGTTTGTGCAGCACCTTCCAAAGCGGCCTTTTCCTCAAAACTCAGTATTGTCATCGAAGAAACGGACGAAACAGCTTTTTGGATAGAATTTCTCATTGAAGAAAGTATAATACCTCTGAAGAAATGCGAGGCGCTCTTAAAAGAAGCAGGCGAATTAACCGCCATTTTCATCGCCTCCAGGAAAACCAGTCAGTCGAAGAAACAATAATCCATAATCATTAATCAATTGTATGGCTTATACGGTTTTGGCAAGACGGTACCGCTCGCAGACCTTTGACGACGTAGTCGGGCAGGAAGCCGTTGCGCAAACCCTTAAAAACGCCATCTTGTCCGGGCGGGTGGCTCATGCGTATCTGTTTACCGGTACGCGGGGGGTGGGCAAAACCACGATGGCCCGCATCCTGGCCAAATCGCTGAATTGCCTGAATTCCAAGGAACCAACGGTTCATCCGTGTCTGGAGTGCGACAGCTGCCGGTCAATCCATACCGGCGACGATATCGATGTGATTGAGATTGACGGGGCCTCCAACAACAAGGTCGAGCATGTTCGGGAGCTGATAGCCAATGCCATTTACCGGCCGGCCCGGGCGCGCTTCAAAATCTACATCATCGATGAAGTGCACATGCTCACGTCCAACGCCTTTAACGCGCTGCTGAAGATTCTGGAGGAGCCGCCGGACTATGTAAAATTCATTTTTGCCACGACCGAGCCCAATAAGGTTCTGCCGACGATTCAGTCCCGCTGCCAGCGGTTTGATTTTGCAGCGATGAACGCGCAGACCATCACAGCGCAGCTCCGCAAAATCCTTCAGCAGGAACAGGTTGAATACGAAGAAGATTTGCTGGTTCATCTGGCCCGGCTGGCCAACGGGTCGATGCGGGATGCGCTCAGTCTGCTCGATCAGCTGCTCAGTGTCGGCCGGCGGCCGCTGACGTCGGCGATGCTGATGGAGTGCATGGGTCGGCCGGACCGCCGGCACCTGCTGAACCTGGCGGAGCAGATTGCCTCCCACAGCGCGCCGGGCGTACTGGCGGAGACGGCCCGGCTGATGGAGATGGGCCAAATGCCGGTGACGATTTGTGATGCTCTGATGGAGCTCTTTCGCGACCTGATGGTGCTCAAGGCCGCCGGAGCGGACAGCGGCATTCTGATTCTCACCGAAGCGGAAAAAAAGACGCTGGTCCAGCTGGGGGATTTGTTTGACCTTCCGGGGCTGATTTACGCTGTGACGGCGCTGGAGCGGCTTCGCTGGATGATTCGCAACAGCGAATCGGCCCGTTATCTGCTGGAGGCGGCGCTTTTGCGGCTGGCCCTCAGCGAGCATTTCATCGGCCTGGACCAGCTGGCACAGGGCCAGCCGGCCGCGGTCTCCGACATAAAAAAAAACGCTCCGCTCCCTGACATAGCGGCCGGAAGCCCTCCGCCTGCGGCTTCCCAACCTCGTTCGGTCCCTGCGGCCCTGACGGAGGCAGCTTTCAAAAGCCGATGGAAGGAGTTTTTGGCGGCCTTGGCACAACGGAACGGGATGCTGGCTAATTATCTGACGCAGGCGGTAATCGGCGGTTTTGCCGATTTGGTTCTGACACTTCGTTTTTCGTCGAGTTTTCTTTTTGCCGCCGAATTCTGCCGAAAACGGCAGGAGGACATTCAGAGGGCTTTGCAGGACTTTTTCGGCAGCCGACTGACGGTCCGTTTTGAGCTGTCCGGCGAGACGAATGCCCGGCCTGCACCGAAGGCCGCCGCGACGGCCCCGGCAAGCCGGCAGCAGCGTATCGAGGTGCTGGATGACCCCAAAGTTCAAATGATTCTGAAGGAGCTGAACGCCACCCCTGTGGAAATCGTGGAGCTGCCCGCTTCCGAGGAGGAATCAAAGCAGGAATCCGAAGACGAACCCCTCGAAGAAAGCGGAGCCGAACCGACGGAGTCTGAAGAATGAATCCGGCTTATACCAAAAGTCTGAATGATTTGATTGAGCAGTTCGGCAAACTGCCCGGCATTGGTCCGAAGACGGCCGAACGGCTGGCCTTTCACATTTTGAAAGCTGACAAGACCGAGGCCATGGCGCTGGCGGAGGCGATTCGAAACGTCAAGGAAAGCATTCGGCAGTGCCGCATCTGCTGTAATCTTTCCGAAGAAGACGTCTGCGGCATCTGCAGCGACCCGCGGCGTGACAAAAGCACGATTTGCGTCGTTGAGCAGCCCAAAGACATCATCATGCTCGAAAAGACCGGGCTTTGCAAATGGGTTTATCACGTTCTCAACGGCCATATTGCCCCCCTGGAAGGTATTGAGCCGGCGGACTTAACCATCGATGCGCTGGTCAAACGCGTCCGGCAGGGGGGCATCAAAGAGGTTGTGATGGCGACCAATCCCAACCTCGAAGGAGACGGCACGGCCCTGTATATCCGCTCGCTTTTGACGCCGCTGTCCGTCAAAGTGACCCGCCTGGCCAGAGGTCTGCCGAGCGGCTCAACAATCGAGTTCTCCAGCGGCACCATTTTGGCGGATGCAATTCTCGGCCGCAGCGAGCTTTAGGGCAATCGTGCGAAAAATTTTTGCCTTTCTGGTACAGGATTTGTACAATAGGACTCGTTCGGCTTTTGGAATCCCTGATTTGGACAACGGAAAGAGCCTATGAATATGCGAATGAACCTGAGCGGCCAGATGCGGATGGAGCAGCGGATGAAGCTGGCTCCCCGCATGATTCAGTCGATGGAAGTGCTTCAGCTTCCTTTGCTGGCCCTTCAGGAAAAAATCGAGGCCGAACTGAACAGCAACCCGGTTCTCGAACGGGTTGAAGAAACCACCGAACAAGCCGCCCCGGCGCAGGAGCTGTCCGAGGAGCCCCTCCCGGAAAAAGAAATGGTTGTTTCGGAAGACCCGGACCGGCTGGAGGATTTTCAGCGTCTGGAAAGTCTGGACGAGGAGTTTGAAGAGTACATTTCCAACGGGGATTTTTTCCGCCGCAGCGCGTACGACCCGTCGGAGCCCGACCGAAAACTGGAGGCCATCCAAAATACTCCGGCGGCGGGCCAGTCCCTTCAGGAATATCTGAAAGACCAGTGGCGGCTGGTGGATGCCGCGGAAGAGGTCAAAGCCGCCGGCGAGCAGATTATCGACAATCTGGATGAAAAAGGGTATCTGACGGTTCCGCTGGAGCAGCTGTATCAGAAAGACAAGTCTCCTTTTACGCTCGAGCATCTTCAGCAGGCCCTCGGTTTGGTTCAGCAGCTGGAGCCGACGGGCGTGGGGGCCCGGGATGTCCGCGAGTGTCTTTTGATTCAGCTGCGGCAGTGTCCGGAGGACCGGAGTTTTGAAATCCGTCTTCTGGAAAATCACTGGCAGGAACTGCTGGAGAACCGGCTGCCGCAGATTGCCAAAAAGATGAACTGCTCCCTGGAGGAGGTCAACAAGGCCATCGAGCGGATGAGCAAGATGGACCTGTCGCCGGGATTGCAGATCGGACGCAATGACAATCACCCCATCACCGCCGACATTCTGGTGGAGCCGGATGAGTCCGGCGGATTCCGGGCGGTACTGGTTGAAACCGACCTGCCGAATCTGCGGGTCAACCGTTTCTACCAGCAGATGGCCCGAAACCGGCGCATCGATGAGCAAACCCGGCAGTTTCTCCAGAAAAACATCCGTTCGGCCCAGTGGTTTATGGATGCAATTGCCCAGCGCCGCCAGACGCTGCAGAAGGTGGCGCAGGCCGTTGTGGATTATCAGCGGGATTTCTTTGAAAAGGGTCCGCTGTATTTAAAACCGCTGCCGATGTCTGTAATCGCTGAGAAGGTCGGCGTTCACGTCGCAACGGTCTCGCGTGCCGTGGCGGGCAAATATGTTCAGTGTCCGCAGGGCATTCTGCCGCTTCGCAGTTTCTTCAGCGGCGGGCTGGAGGATGAAAACGGACAGGAGCGCAGCTGGGACGCTCTGAAGGCCAAGCTGCAGGAGCTGGTGGACAGCGAGGACAAATCCAACCCCCTCAGCGACGACCAGCTGCGTCAGAAACTGGCCGAGGCGGGGATGGGCAATATCGCCCGCCGCACCGTCGCCAAATACCGAAAAATCCTGAATATCCCCACCGCCCGCTTCCGAAAAAAATATTAACACAATTTGTTTGAAAAACCGGTTCCATTGGAGGATGCCGAAAGGAAGGGGCTTTGTTTCGCAATGATGCGGAATGGCATAAACGCGTTTTCTTGAGTGTTCATCGAATGCACTGATAAATAATGGCGGGGGGCAGGTTTCTCCAGACGGCCGGAGAAATCGTTACGCGGCTGAAGAGCGATTTGATTTTTTTCCGGAAGGCAATGCCGCTGGGCAGCACCAGCCCCGTCAGATAGGCAAATGTTGCGAACACCCCGCCGGGGCGCAGGGCCTCGAGGGTGGCCTTCAGGAGCCGGTCCTGCAGCTCTTCGGAAAAACTGCTCCAGGGCAGTCCGGAGACAATGCTGTCGGCGTGGGCAAACTGGAACTGCCGAAGAAGCCGGGGGGTTTCCTCCACGCTATTCTCCAGAATCACCAAATTTGGGAAACGCTCCCGAAGGACCTGAACGAGAGTCGGATTGCTTTCAATTGCCAGAAAGGAGGCCTCCGGTTTTTTGCAGCGCAGGATTTCTTCCGTGAAAGCCCCTGTGCCGGCGCCGTATTCGACAATGATTCGGCTTTCGGCCACATTGGCCAAACGCACAATCTCTCGGGCCAGCACACGGCTGCTTGGAGCGACGGCTCCGATTCGGGTCGGGTTTCGTAAAAACTCCCTGATAAAAAGCCGACCCGTTTGCAGAGAACCCTGCGGTTTGGCTGTCTTTGTTGTGTCAGACATGGTGTAACATAATACCAGACAATGGAGGTAGAAAACAAGAAAAATCTGACAATCTTCTTGCAAAGCAGCCAACCTTCTTTTATTTTGTCCGTATTAACAGAGACGTGTCAGGGGAGCGCAAGGCATCTGCCGACGCTGAGAGGTCTGGAAAGACCAACCCTTTGAACCTGATCCGGCTAATACCGGCGTAGGGAGGCACAAGATTGAAGGATGAATGCGCTCCCGAATTCGGGAGCGTTTTTTTGTTATAGAAAAGGCCCAACAATGACGCCGCCTGTCTTTTATGAATTGAAATCAGCTGTTGTCGGAATCGCCGGACTCGGCGGACTGGGGTCTAATGTGGCCGAAGCCCTTGTCCGGATGAAAATCGGCAAGCTGATTCTGGTGGATTTTGACCGTGTGGAGGCCGGCAACCTCAACCGTCAAAAATATTTTTATGACCAAATCGGCCGATGGAAAGTCGATGCCACCATAGAAAATCTGCTTCGAATCTGGCCGGAAGCCCAGTTGGAAGGGCACAAAGTTCGACTGACGCCCGAAACGGTCCAATCGATTTTTGCTTCTGCGGATGTGATAGCCGAGTGTTTCGACCGTGCGGACCAGAAGCAGATGATTGTGGAGACGGTTTTGTCAAAAATGCCCGACAAGGTGATTGTTTCAGTCAGCGGTCTGGCCGGCTGGGGGGCCAGCAATGAAATAGTGACGCGTCCTATCAACAATCGGCTGATTCTGGTCGGCGACGGGGTCAGCGGTACGGGTCCGGGAATTCCTTTGACGGCCGCCCGGGTCGGCGTGGCGGCCTATCATCAGGCCAACGCCATTGTCGAAGCCCTGATGGACCTCAAGCATCGGCCGTTATCGCGAGGTGTGCAATGAGCTGGACATTGAAGATTAACGGAACTCCGCAGACGTTTGAACCGTCCGAGCAGCCGGCCACATTGGCGGATTTATTGAAGCAGCTTCAGATGGACAAAGCCGCCGTTGTGGCGGAGGTGGACGGGCAGGTTGTTCCCCGTGAGCATTTTGCACAGACGGTTTTGCGGGATGGTCAATCGATTGAATTGATTCGTTTTGTGGGCGGCGGATAAGCCGCTTGAATCCTCCCTATAAGGAGTCCTAATGGATTCGCTGGTGATAGCAGGCAGGTCGTTTCGTTCGAGGCTGTTTGTCGGGACAGGCAAGTTTGCCTCGGCGAGTGTGATGGCGGCGGCGATTGAGGCCTCCGGCACAGAAATGGTGACGGTGGCCCTCCGTCGTGTGGATATTCAGAATCCGTCTGATGATATGCTGTCGGCCATTGACCGGACACGGTACCAGCTGCTCCCGAATACGTCCGGGGCTCGCGATGCGGCGGAGGCCGTTCGTCTGGCACGGCTGGCGCGGGCCGCCAGCGGGATTCACTGGGTCAAACTGGAGGTGACGCCTGACCCGTATTATCTGCTGCCGGACGGCACGGAAACGCTGAAGGCCGCTGAAATCCTTGTCAAGGAAGGGTTTGTCGTGCTGCCGTATATCCACGCGGACCCGGTTTTGGCAAAACGGCTTCAGGAAGTCGGCTGTGCAACGGTGATGCCGCTGGCCAGTCCCATCGGGTCCAATCAGGGGATGCGGACGAAGGATTCGATTGCGATTATCATTGAGCAGGCGACGGTGCCTGTGGTGGTGGATGCAGGGCTGGGGGCGCCCTCGCATGCGGCCGAGGCGATGGAGATGGGAGCGGATGCCGTTTTGGTCAATACGGCGATTGCGACGGCGGCCGACCCGGTTCGGATGGCGGCGGCCTTTAAGCAGGCCGTCGAAGCCGGCCGTCTGGCCTATGAGGCGGGGCTGCCGCCCAAGAGCACAACGGCACAGGCATCAAGTCCCCTGACCGGATTTTTGCGGAATGAGTAGGCGGGCCATGGAGGAAATCCGAACCATTCTGGCTCAAAAAAATCTCGACCATGACCGGCAGGTCTGGACCGAGCAGATGCGTCGGATTCGTCCGGAGGATGTGCAGAAGGAATTGTCCAAGCCGGCCGGCAAGTATTCTTTTCCGCGTCTTTTGACGCTGCTTAGTCCCGCTGCGGAGGAGTGTCTGGAGGAAATGGCGCAGCAGGCCGCACGCCTGACGATTCAGCGGTTTGGACGCACCATTCAGCTGTATGCTCCGCTGTATGTGTCGAATGTGTGCATCAACAGCTGCCGCTACTGCGGATACAATCGCCATACGGTGTTTGAACGGACGCGCCTGTCCATTGAAGAGGCCCTGGCGGATGCGGCGGTGATTGCGGAGGAAGGTTTCCGCCATCTTCTGCTGGTCAGCGGCGAGGACCGTGCCTTTGTGACGACGGCGTATCTGGCGGAATTGGCGGCTCGGCTTCGCCGGCGATTCAGTTCTCTGAGTGTCGAAATTTATCCGATGACGCAGGAGGAATACCGGATTCTCTTTGAAGCGGGCATCGACGGCGTGACACTCTATCAGGAAACGTATGACCGGGAGGCCTATGCATATTATCACCCGGCCGGTCCGAAGCGGGATTATGACTGGCGGCTGCTGGCACCGGACCGGTTTGCATCCGCCGGCATGCGCCGGATTGGACTGGGGGTTCTGCTGGGGCTGACGGATTGGCGTCTGGAAACGCTGGCGCTGGCGGAGCATGCGGCGTATCTGATGAAACGATACTGGCGTTCGCAGGTGGCGTTTTCATTCCCGCGGCTTCGACCCGCTCTGGGGGCTCCTTCGGACTGGCCGCATCTGCTTTCGGACCGAAATCTGGTGCAGATGATGCTGGCGCTGCGGCTGTGTTTCGCCGATGCGGGGATTGTGCTGTCCACCCGGGAGCGTGCCCAGCTGCGCGATCATCTGGTTGACCTGTGCGTAACGAGTATGAGCGCCGGTTCCAAAACCAACCCCGGCGGCTATACCGGCCATGAGGATACGGCTGAGCAGTTTGTTGTGGCCGATAGCCGAACGCCCGCCCAGATTGCCCAAATGATTCGCTCCAAAGGCAAAGACCCCGTCTGGAAGGACTGGGATGCGGCTTTTGCTTTTTCATAAAAAACTTTACTTTTTGTCCTTTTTCGGCTAAAAGGATTGACCAAGGGGATGGAGTCCCCCTTTAAACGCTCTGCGAGCTGATGACTCCTGCAGGATGGCTATCTGTGGGAGTCTTTTTCTCATCCCCACTTTGTGCATCCTGCAGAACTGTTGATGCAGGAGAAAATACCATGTGGCAGAAATTATGTTATTTAGGTTTTGCCGGAGCCCTGGGGACGCTCTGTCGCTACTGGCTTTCGGGATTTGTTCATCGGATGCTTTCCACTACGTTTCCCGTCGGGACGGCTGTCGTAAATATTCTGGGATGTCTTCTGTTTGGGCTCCTGTGGGCCTTGATTGAGCTGCGTCTGAATATTCCCGTTCAGCTGAAAGGGGTGATTTTTCTGGGGTTTTTCGGGGCATTCACGACGTTTTCGACGTTTGCTTTTGAAACCGTTCAGCTGATTGATGATTCTCAGTGGTTCTGGGTTGCCGGCAATCTGGTTCTGCAGAACGGACTGGGCCTGATGGCGATGATGACAGGCCTTGCAATTGGAAAATGGATTTGAGAAAGGAGAGGACGATGCAGCTGCCTTCAGAAGCACAATTGCTGCGGATTTTTATCGGCGAGGCGGACAAGTGGGACGGCAAACCTCTTTATGAAGCGATTGTCCTGCTGGCCCGTCAGCGGGGGATGGCCGGGGCAACGGTTCTGCGGGGACTGATGGGCTTTGGGGCGCACAGCCGTCTGCATACCGCCAAAATCCTCCGGCTGTCGGAAGACCTGCCGATTGTGATTGAGATTGTTGATAAGCCGGAGCGCATCGAGGCGTTCCTTCCGGAACTGGACCGAATGATTCAGGAAGGGCTGGTCACCCTCGAAACCGTCAATATATTTGCTTATCGGTATGATGAGAAAAACTCTGGAGCCAAAGAAAAATGAAGCTGCGAAAATGGAGATTAGATTTCCTGAAACTCCTTTTTGTGCCGATTCTTTTTGTGGTGGTGTTTGTCCGGCCCGCCTGGTCGCTCGATTCCTATCGGGCTTTTTTTATTGAATTGCTCGGGTATCTGTTTTTGCTGAGCGGTTTGACCGTCCGGATTTGGTGTATTTTTTATATCGGAGGGCGAAAAACCCGAGAACTGATTGCCGAGGGGCCGTATTCAATCTGCCGCAATCCGCTGTATGTGGGGACGTTTCTGCTGTCCATCGGTGTCGGGCTGTGTTTTGAAAATCTTCTGATGCTTTTGCTGGTGCCGGCGGTGATTATTCCGGTTCATTTTCTTACCGTCATCATGGAAGAAAGGCATTTGAAGGAAAGGTTTGGTACGGCTTATCTGGAGTACCAAAAGAAGGTTCCCCGATTCTGGCCCCGTTTTTCCGCCTATCACAGCCCTGAATACGTTGAAGTAAATGTGAAGGCGGTTCGGCGGATTGCCTTGGATACAATCGGCGTCTTGCTGCTGCCGCAGGTGGAAGACTTTTTGGAGCTGCTGCACGAACACAATATTCTGCCGGTTTTGTGGCATTTTCCTTCTTAGTGATTCGGGAGTTCGAATGAAAGCGTCTTCTTCCCAAACGGCGATGCGGTTTGTTGTGCTCCTGGGGGTGGTGTCTTTGTTGTCGGATATTGTGTATGAGGCCGCCCGGAGCATCAGCGGACCGTATCTGGCAGTGCTGGGGGCCGGAGCGGCGGTGGTGGGAGGGGTGGCCGGTCTGGGGGAACTGCTCGGCTACGGCCTGCGCATTGTCTCCGGTCTTGTGAGCGACCGCACCGGACGGTATTGGCTGATGACGCTGGTCGGCTATGCGGTGAATCTGCTGGCTGTGCCGGCGCTGGCTCTGGCGGGCCGGTGGGAGATTGCCGCCGTTCTGCTGATGGCCGAACGCTTCGGCAAGGCCCTGCGCACGCCCGCACGGGATGCGATGCTCTCGCACGCCGCCGCTTCGGTCGGACGCGGCTGGGCCTTCGGCATCCACGAGGCGATGGACCAAATCGGTGCCGTTCTGGGGCCGCTGATTGTCTCGGCTGTGTTGGCCTGGAGAGGCGATTACCGATTTGGGTTTGCGGTCCTGCTGATTCCGGCTCTGCTGGCGATGGCGGCCCTGGTTCTGGCTCGGGTTCTGTATCCGTGTCCGTCGAGTCTGGAATCACAAGGTTCTTCCGGCGGAAGAGGCGGTTTGCATCGCATCTTCTGGCTGTATCTGGCAGCCGCTGCGTGTATCGCTTTTGGTTTTGTGGATTTTCCGCTGATCGCTTTTCATATCAAGACGACGCATTTGCTGGGCGATGCGTGGATTCCGTTTCTCTATGCGGTGGTGATGGGCATTGATGCCGTTGCCGCGCTGGTTTTGGGGCGATGGTATGACAAAAAGGGAATGATTATTCTGGCCGGAGCGGCGGTTCTTTCGGCGGGCTGTGCACCGCTGGTCTTTCTGACGTCTCGCGGAGGGCTTCTGGCGGGAATGGTCTTGTGGGGAATCGGGATGGGGGCCCTCGAATCGATTCTGCGGGCGGCTGTGTCCGAACTGGTTCCCAAAGAACGCCGGGCTACCGGATTTGGAATTTTCAATGCCGGCTTTGGTTTGGCCTGGTTTGCCGGCAGCGCCCTGATGGGGGTTTTGTACACGTATTCTTTGATTTGGCCGGCGGTTCTTTCCGCCGCCGCTCAGCTGCTTTCGGTTCCGCTGATTCTGTATGTTCAGCGGATGCGCATCCTTACCGAATCGGTCTCCGCAGCGCCTCCAGACCCGAATACAGTGTAACGGCCAGCACAATCAGGTAGGTAATCAGGGTAAACCAGTCCCCCCAGGTCCGCGAGACAAAGGCCCATCCAATCAGGACGGTGCCGATTCCGAAGGATTGAACAAACATTTTTATCTTGCCGGAGACAACGGCCCCGAAGGGCACTCCTCTGGCTTCGGCGATGTGCCGGAGGGTCTGGACAATCACTTCCCGCCCCAGCAGCAGCAGGGCGGTTCCCCAGCGGATGGTATGCCCCAACCATTCCGGGAGATGGAAATTGGCCAGCAGGGGCTGTCCGACGAGGGCAAAACACACGAAAGAGCCGCAGACGAGCACTTTGTCAGCCAGCGGGTCCACGACCCGTCCGAATCGGCTGGTGACATTGAATCGGCGGGCAATCGGTCCATCGACAATGTCCGTTATTCCGGCCAAGACAAACAAAGCGAATGCTGTCATCAGAATACCGGCGGGTTTGGGATGGCCGGTCCGGGGCGCATACAAAATCAGCCCCAGGAAGAGCACCGTCATCATCAGACGCGCCACCGTCAGGGCATTAGGAAGGTGACGAATGATGCCTGTCAATCTCTGCTGTTCCATATCGCTCGCTGGGAATATACCGAACTCTGCGGCAAACTGCAAATCTTTGTTTACAAACGGATGCCTGCTTCCCGGAGCACCTTAAAGACAAAATACAGAACAGAAAGCCCCGTGATAATCCACAGAGTTGGGTTGATTTGTCTGATTTTTCCCTTCAGCAGGACAATCAGCGTATGGGCGAGAAAGCCGAAGGCCAGCCCTTCGCTGATGGAATAGCAAAGGGCGATCAGAACCATAATAAAAAAGGAGGGCAGGCCGTGCTCGATGTCTGAAAAGTCGATTTCCTTTATCCGCTTCATCATAAACAGACCGACCATGATGAGGGCCGGCGCCGTGGCATAGGATGGGACAATTGCTACTAAAGGGGCCAGAAAGGCGGACAGCAGGAATAAAAACCCCGTTACCACGGCCGTCAGTCCTGTCCGGCCTCCCTGCTCAATCCCAGCGGCCGATTCGATATAGGAGGTTGTTGTAGAGGTTCCCATCAGGGCGCCGAACATCGTTGCCGCCGCATCGATGGCCAGCAGCCGGTCGAGTTTTTGAATCTTTCCGGTCTCATCGGCCAGCCCCGCCTGGGGTGCTACGGCCAGCAGCGTGCCGATGCTGTCAAACATGTCGATAAACATCAGGGTAAAAATGCTCGAAAAAAGCCCCCATTTTAACGCACCGAGAATATCCAGCTGAAAGGCGACTGCGGAAATCCGAAAATCGGCTGAGATGAACTGCCTGGGAAGAGTGATTTCTCCAAACACAGCGGCCAGAGCGGTCGAAAAGGCAATCCCAAGCAGCAGAGCCCCGGGGATGCGGCGAATTTCCAGAAAAAGCATCATCAGAAGCCCCGCCAGACCAATCAGGATGGTTTTATTCAGCGGGGCGGCCGTTACCAGCGTGACCGGATGGTCGCGAACCAGTCCCAGATTTTGAAGACCGATGAATGTAATAAACAGTCCGATTCCGACGGAAATGGCGGCAATCAGGCACGGCGGAATCGCCTCCACCAGTTTTCGGCGAAGGCCCGCCAGGGTCAGTATCAGAAAGAACAGACCCGACAGGAAGACTACGCCGAGGGCCGTCTGCCAGGAAATGTGTTCCGTCAGCACGAGCGTATAGGCAAAAAACGCATTCAGTCCCATACCGGGGGCCATTGCAATCGGGGTATCGGCCAGCAGGCCTGTGGCGATTGTGGAGACTCCGGTTACCAGACAGGTAATCAGAATCAGAGCGGAAGCATCCATTCCGGTTTTGGATAGGATATCCGGGTTGACGAAAATGATGTAGGCCATTGTCAGAAAGGTGGTTAAGCCGGCGATGATTTCCGTCCGCATCCGGTTTTTCCATCTTCCGATTGCAACAAACTCCCTGCCCATAAACCGTCTCCTTTTGTGTGTCGGACAAAACCCTCGTTCATTCCCACGCGAACCCACGTCATCTCTGAAAGCGTGTTTTTTGTCAACAGGAGTTACAACTCCCTTCACTTA